>CAXEWB010000237.1:0-4622 GCA_963999835.1 uncultured Cellvibrionales bacterium
CACCCGCTCATCAGTACATTGAGCGCTGAGAAGAACGGCGACCAGTAATTCATAGTTATTGCGATGGTTAAGTGGGATTGGCGTCTCTGGGTAGAGATCATTTAAGCGTTTAAGAATGAATTGTGCACGTTGTTCTTTTAGCATTGATGGCCTCCGCACCAGCACTATAGACTATTAACAAAGCGAGCTATACGGTTTGCAGCTTCTATACAGTCGTCAGTAGATGCTACTAGGGCAAGGCGAATACGTTGTTTGCCCGGATTACCTTGGTCAGTGGTTCGTGATAAAAATTGCCCCGGTAAGACGATTATATTTTCCTTAGCATAGAGATCTTGAGCAAACTGTCTATCGTCAATTGGTGTTTGCGGCCAAAGATAAAAGCTCCCATCAGGCGCACTAGTAGGTAGAGATTGCTCGAGAATAGAAGTTACAGCGGCAAATTTTTCTCTGTACATCTGTCGATTGGTAATAACGTGTGATTCATCTTGCCAAGCTGCAATTGATGCATTTTGCACTGGAAGTGATAGGGCACAGCCGTGATAAGTACGGTATTTAAAAAAATCAGTGATTAGTTGCTTATCACCAGCAACAAAGCCGGATCTTAGTCCTGGTAAGTTGGAGCGTTTAGATAGGCTATGAAAAACAATACAGCGCTGAAAGGTGTCTCTGCCGAGCTGTTGACAGGCATCTAGCAAACCCAGTGGTGGTGTTTTTTCATCGCAATAAATCTCTGAGTAGCATTCATCGTTGGCAATGACAAAATCATATTTATCTGCCAGTTCTAGGGCCAGTTTATAATCCTCTAAAGATAGCGTTGCCCCACTGGGGTTGCCTGGTGAACAAAGCTGGAGAAGCTGACATTGTTGCCATATTTTAACTGGTACAGTGTTAAAGTCGGGAATAAAGCTATTTCGGGCATCACAGTTTAGATAATGAATGTTTGCCCCAGCTAGAATCGCTGCACCTTCATAGATTTGATAAAAAGGATTAGGACATACCACTAGAGGCTTTTCTGGCGTTGAACCATTAATCACTGTTTGTGTGAAGGCAAAGAGTGCCTCTCTGGTGCCTGCAACAGGCAAAATTTGGGATTCTGGGTCCATTGCTGGGAGGTGAAAGCGTTGGCTGAGCCAATGTGCAATTGTCTCTCTTAGCGCAAGGCAGCCTCGCGTTGTTGGATATCGGGACAAATCATCAATGGATTCGAGCAGTGCTTGTTTCACAAAAGCAGGTAAGGCATGTTGAGGCTCACCTATGGACAAGGAAATTGGTCTTTGGTCAGCAGGAGGTTGAACGTTTGCATTTAACTCACTTAAACGCTGAAATGGATAGGGGAAAAGATCCTGTAGGTAAGGATTCATAGTGGTCACTGTCCAATTTTAAAGCTTTGAAGGCCTGAGTTTTCATTTGCTTGTTGATTTCGCAGATCCAATTCAGTGCAGATAGTCTGTTGTATTTCTGAGCTTACATCGGTGTCAGCGATCAGCTGATTGTGCTTATTCCTTATATAAAATGTATCTTCCACGCGCTCACCCAGGGTAGAAATTTTAGCGTTGTAGAGAATAAGCTCATAGCGAGAGAATATACTGGCGAGGTGTGCCAGCAAACCAGGCCTATCAGGAGTAATGACCTGTAGAATGCTAGTATTTGTCTCTTTGTCATTGCGAAGGGAAACAACAGTTTTCATGGTAAAGCTTTTAAGTTGACGAGGGGTTCGGCGGTTTATATCAAAATTGACCGATGCCGGATTTATAATCCCCTCTCTCAAAGCATTGATGATTGTTTCACTAAGTTTTGCATCCAAGCCAATCGGTCGGTCATCTTCATCGAGAACATAAAATACGTCGAAGGCGCGATTGTCACTTGTAGTTTGTAGCCTTGCATCCACTATATTGAGTCTCTGTTTATCGAGAATTACGGCAATAATGGGGAATAGGTTTTCACCCTCACTGGTGTGAACAAAGATCTGTGTAGCAACAGATATTTCAACGCCTACATCACGAAGTAGAATGACCGGCTTGTGAGTGCTCGCTAGAATTGATTTGGTAAATCTCGCAATATCCTCGGCGCGCTCACGTAAAAAAAATTGGTCATCCACATCGCCCCAAATTTCAGTGGCAGTTGATTTGTCTATGCCATCAGCAGCCAGTAACCGCAACGCAATATCTTTTGCATTGTTGACCCAGGCTAATTTGTCCACAGGTTGCTCAAGGCCCTCATGGAGTGCTCGTTTGGTTTCAAAATACAAGTTGCGCATCAAAGCACCTTTCCAGTCGGTCCAAAGTCGTGGATTGGTTGCGTTTATATCGGCTACGGTCAGCACCAGTAATAGGTCAAGGTGCCTCTGATCACCAACATGACGGGCAAATTTATAAATGACATCTGGGTCAGATATATCCTCTCTTTGAGATATTGTAGACATCAGCAGATGATTCTCGACAAGCCACTGCAGGAGCTTTATTTCTTCAGCGGTTAAACTGTGATGTTCACCAAATTCAGCAACATCAATTGCACCGAGGACAGAGTGATCGCCGCCTCGACCTTTCGCAATATCGTGGTAGAGAGCGGCAATAATAATCAGTTCAGGTTTGGGCATATTCTTAAAAATATGCGCGGATACAGGGAATTTTGCCGCGATCTCTGGGCGTACTAAACGGCGAATATTTCTAATAAGCTCAAGGGTATGGACATCCACTGGATAGATATGGAAAAGATCATGTTGGGTCTGGCCAACAATTTTGCCAAATTCTGGTAAGTAATTCCCGAGGATGCCATAGCGATTCATCCTTTTAAGCTGCCATGAAAGCTTGTAAGGAGCCTTTAGAATGCGCATAAATAGATCACGATTGGCTGGGTTGCTTCTAAACGCCTCATCAATCAGTTTTCTATGCAGTCTAATCTGACGTATGGTAGATGCACGAATTCCTTTAATTGACTCGGTTTCACCCATAATAGCAAATAGTTCTAGTAGCGCTGAGGGATGCTCTGCGAAAGTGCTTTCGCTAACAGTATCTATGTACTCATCTCTTATCACAAAGCGATCGTTTATAGGTGTAACAACTTTGGCCTTATTTTCTCTGTAAATAACTTCATCGAGATACTGAAGCAATACATCCGTTAGTTCGCGAATCGACAGAACCGTCTGATAATAGCGTTGCATAAATTTTTCAACGGCTAGTTTGCCATCACTATCTGAGTAACCAAGTAAGGTAGCCAACTTTCGCTGATAATCAAAAAGCAAGCGTTCTTCGCCGCGTTCAGCAATATGATGCAGACCATAACGTACTCGCCATAAGAACTCCTCGTCGCGGCGCAGGGTTAGATATTCTTCCTCTGATAAAAACCCCTTGTGTACCAATAGTGAGCGTCTGTGCACATCAAAATGTCGCTTAGCTGTCCAATTGATGAGTTGAATATCCCTTAGGCCGCCCGGAGCTTCTTTTATATTGGGTTCAAGGTTGTATTCTGTATCATCATGCTTCAGATGGCGCTCTCTTTGCTCATCTATTTTGCCACGGTAAAACTTTGCTGAGGGCCATATTTTTGCAGGTCCAGTTTTCTCGATCATAGCATCACGTAACGATGCATTGCCGCAAATCAATCTAGTTTCCATAAGATTGGTGGCCACAGTGATATCAGCTTTTGCCTCTACTACACATTGCGACAGTGAACGCACACTGTGACCAATTTGTAATTGTATATCCCATAAGAAGGCGAGAAATTTTTCAATCCGCTCACGGTATGCCTCGCCATGATTGCGCCGCATTAATATCAGTAAATCTATATCCGAGTGGGGGTGTAACTCACCTCTGCCGTAACCTCCAACAGCTATGAGGCTGATATTGCAATCCCATTCCTGTTGATGCCAGGCAAAGCTGAGAATAACATCGGCAAACTGAGCTGATTCATTGACTAACGCATGGGCTTCACCACCCTCTAAAAAGCGGTTATCAAAATGACTCTTTGCAGCACTGAGTGCGTTGCGAAAAACGTCTACAGGATTCTGAGATTGTAAATCCTCTAGAAAGCGTTTCTGATCAAAAAAGATCGGGGCATGCTTATTAGGTTGCAAATTTTTTACAGACATATGAGAAGCTATTTTCACCTTTTTTTGAGAAATATAGACCTTGCTCTGATAGGGCGTGGCTAGAAGTTTTCTTCCTGCCGGGCAGTAAATACTTCAACACCACTTTCAGTGACTAGTAAGGTGTGTTCCCACTGCGATGATAGCCGTCCATCTCTGGTCTCTACTGTCCAGCCGTCTGGTTTCAATTTTGTTGCATACTTTCCTGCATTAACCATAGGTTCAATGGTAAATGTCATGCCTGCTTGAAGCTCTAAGCCGGTATTTGGTGAACCATAATGAAGCACTTGTGGGTCTTCATGAAATTGATCTCCAATACCATGGCCGCAATAGTCTCTGACCACCGAATAGTAGTTTTTTTCTGCATGAGTTTGAATGCTATGACCAATATCACCAAGTTTGATTCCAGGTCGAACCATTTCAATACCTTTGTATAGACATTCTTGAGAAACATTTATAAGTCGCTGTGCATGCTCTGCAACCTTACCTACGCAATACATTTTGCTGGTGTCACCATACCAACCATCTTTAATAACTG
>CAXEWB010000238.1:0-6708 GCA_963999835.1 uncultured Cellvibrionales bacterium
TTGCGAAGCAGGATCCATAGCTAATACCCACTCAATAACCGGTGAGAACAGATGCTGTTCGTGAATAACAGCGACAATAGCAAAGAATACAACTAACAACGCAGTAAAGGGTAATGCTTCCTCAAAGGCCTTACCGATTTGATGTTCTTCAGTGACGCCATTAAATGCGGTTAATAGAACAATTATCATAAGCCCAATAAGACCGACTGGGGCCAGATGGAGGGCTAGAGCTATAACCAAGATGCCAGCCACAACTGCCTGAGTGATCAATGCAGCTTTATCCTGCTCAGTGCGGTTTTTCTCACTTTCTTCGCTAGACTTCTTGAGGATGGCAAGCACTTCTTCGGGTATCTCTGCGCCATAGCCTAAAATTTTGCTTTTCTCGAGCAATACGCAACAGGCTAGACCACAAACAAAGACGGGTAGCGTCACCGGTGCCATACGCAGGAAGAACTCCATAAACTCCCATCCCGCTTTTTCTGCAATCAGTAAGTTCTGCGGTTCACCTACCAAAGTGGTAACGCCACCCAGTGCAGTACCTACAGCACCATGCATAATCAAGCTACGTAAAAAGGCCCTAAACTGCTCTAAGTTTTCAACCTGATTAGCCTTAATATTGTCATCAACTGTATGATTATGTGCTGATTTTGCGCCTCTCTTTCCCGATGCGACCTTATGGTAAACAGAGTAAAAACCCACAGACACTGTGATAAGAACAGCTGTTACCGTCAAAGCATCAAGAAAGGCCGATAAAACAGCCCCCGCGAAACAAAAGAGAAATGAAAGCAGTGTTTTGGATCTTACCCCAAGCAGGATTTTAGTGAAGGTATAGAGCAGCATGTCGCGCATAAAATAGATACCAGCTACCATAAACATCAGCAACATAATGACCTGAAAATTGCCCACTGTTTCGTTATACACATCTTCAGGGGTTGCCATACCCAGCACTATTGCCTCTAGGGCCAATAAGCCCCCGGGTTGCAGTGGGTAGCATTTAAGGGCCAGCGCCAGTGTAAAGATAAACTGCGCAATAAGAATCCAGCCCATAATAAATGGACCGAGAAAATATAATAAGAACGGATTTAAAACTAGGAAGGCAATAATTGACTTCTCATACCATCCTGGAGAATTTCCCAGAAAGTTTGTTTTAAATGCCTGATGTAGGGTGGATGACATAAACTACTCCTCGTAATTTTAAAGTAACACTGATGTGGCTATGCATGTGCAATTATATTTTTGCATTGTGATAGACTCTCAGAGTCGCGCAAACCTTAGCTTTAAGGGCCTTATTTTGCAAGGCTTTGGATGTAAAACTTGATAAATAATAAGGAATTCTGACATTGTCTGATCAACAGTCAAGCCTGGAGTTTTATGCCAGTGCTAAGCCACTCAATCAATCTAAAAAAGCTGTTATAGCTATCGCAGATGATCATGTGCTAACTCGAGTGGGTAAGGTAAATTATCCAGATGGTTTTTTACTGAATGATAAAGATTTCGATCAATTACAGATTTTCTTGAAACAGAAAATCCTGATTGGGCAGTGGAAAGGTCGCGACTGCGAGGTCTGGGATCTTATGTCTGATTGCGCCACAGTGCCGGATCTTCAACTGGTTGAATTAAGAAGCCTGCTTGCTCATTCAACAGATAGTGCATTCTCTCTAGCATCAAGGGCAGTGCAACTTGTGCAATGGAGTAAAACGCACAAATACTGTAGTCGCTGTGGTGAGTCGTTAAGTTTGCAGCCGTATGAGCACGCACTGCACTGCACAGACTGCAATGTTCACTTCTACCCGCGTATATCGCCCTGTATCATTGTTATAGTTACCCATAAAGATAAGTGCCTGTTGGCTCGACAGTCAAAATGGCCTGAGGGCCGCTACAGTGCGTTAGCTGGATTTATAGAAGCAGGAGAAAGCGCTGAGCAGGCTGTTCACCGTGAGGTGTATGAAGAAGTGGGTATTGAGATTGACGATGTCCGCTATGTGGGTAGTCAATCTTGGCCATTTCCAGGGCAGCTTATGTTGGGTTTTATGGCCAAAGCGAAATCACAGAAAATCTGTATCGATGGCATAGAAATATCAGATGCTCAATGGTTTCATTATCAGCAAATGCCTGAATTTATACCTCCTGTCACTATAATGGCTGGGCAACTTATACAATCTTTTATTGATGAAGTATGTAAACAATAAGGCCCTTATTGCTGTATTATTTATGCTATTAATTTCCTTCCCTTTTTAATTTTTTGGAGATCATCTTGGAATTCTTTGCAAATTACGGCTTATTTTTAGCCAAAACAGTCACCGCAGTGATTGCGATTGGTTTACTACTTTCGCTGATCGTAAACGCTAAACAAAAAATGCGTGACTCATCAGACCGAGGACATATAGAAATCACTAAGCTTAATCAGCAGTATGAGGATGTTAGTGAGGCGATGATGTTGGCGGTGTTAGATGCATCTGAGCAAAAAGCGATGGCTAAAAAGTTGCAAAAAGAAAAGAAGAAGCAAGCCAAACAGATCAAGAAAGCAAAAAACTCAGATACAGACGATGACAATGAGAAAAGCAGCGCTAAAAATAGAGTTTTTGTCATTGGATTTGACGGTAATATCAGTGCCTCGGCAGTAACGGATTTGCGCGAAGAGATCACTGCTATTCTGACGCAGGCAACTCCTGATGATGAGGTGGTAGTAAAATTGGAAAGTGCTGGTGGTATGGTGCACGCCTATGGGTTGGCAAGCAGTCAGCTCGATAGGCTTCGCAAGCGAGATATCCCATTGACGGTCTGTGTTGATAAAGTCGCTGCCAGTGGAGGCTATATGATGGCTTGCGTGGCAGATAAAATTCTGGCCGCCCCTTTCGCTATTATTGGATCGATTGGGGTAGTGGCGCAGATGCCTAATTTCAATAAACTTCTTAAAAAGCACGACGTTGAGTATGAGATTCTCACCGCTGGTGAGCATAAACGCACACTCACTCTGTTTGGTGAGAATACGGATAAGGGCAGGAAAAAATTTATTGAGGATCTAGAGGATACCCATGCATTATTTAAAGACTTTGTAGCACAGCGGCGACCACAGGTCAAAATAAAAAAAATTGCCACCGGTGAAGTATGGTACGGGTCCCAAGCACTAGATCTAGCGCTGATTGATGAGGTTAAAACCAGTGACGAATATTTGATGCAGAGAGTGACGGAGGCAGATGTATTTGAAATAGCTTACAAGCTCAAGAAAAAACTGCATCAGCGTTTGGGAATGGCGGCAGAGGAGGGTGCTGACCGGCTACTATTAAAATGGTGGTATCGATTTACCAATCAGTCAGATAAATTTTTATAGACTGTTTAGTTAGTCCCGTCGCAGCCTATCACTGACCGCAATGGGATTAGGGAAATTAAATACCACAATATAGCTGGAAATCAGGAAGGTGATAATCGCTGTGGCTTGAATAAGGTGTGAGGCGTTATTTCCGATTAAATGAGCCCCATAGGCTATATAGGCAATCAATAGTGAAAATTCACTGTTTTGTCCCAATCTAAATCCAATATCCCAGGAAAAATTGTTACTCTCACTTTGAGAGCGCAATAAATAGCGGTAGACAGCAGGCTTCGATATTAACACGAGTATCGACAAAACGGTCGCCGGTAAAATTATTTCAGGGATTAATGTCAGATTAAAGCCGCCTCCCAGAGAGAAAAAGAACAAGATTAGAAAGAAGTCTCGCAGGGGTTTTAAATTAAGGGCTATATACTTGGCAATAGGACTGGTTGCCAGGGATATGCCCGCGACAAAGGCGCCAATTTCTCTCGACAGCCCGACTAATTCGGCTGCCTCTGCGGCACCCATGCACCAGCCAATCGCCAGTAGAAAGACATACTCTCCTATGCGATCAAAGCGAGCAAATAAAGGCTGCAAAATATAGCGAACTAACAATACCGTACTGGCGATAAAAGCAGGTAACGCAATCACGCTATACAGTAGGGTTGATAGAGAGTTGTCATTTGATCCAGCGGACAGCAAGAAAAGCAGGACAAAAATAGCTAAAAAGTCTTGCATCAATAGCATGCCTACGACTAACTCTCCTGAATGTTTGTGGTGTAATGCTGTCGTAGGCAATAGTTTGATACCGATAATAGTGCTCGAAAACATCATTGAAGCACCTATAATCAAGCACTCAGTTTGAGAGTAACCAAAGCCATACGCGACCACTAATCCCATTAGCGCAAACAGAAGAGAACTGATCAAAGTGATATGAGTCACTTGGCGCAGTACACTAAATAATGCTTTGGGTTGCATGTCTAAGCCTAACAGGAAAAGCAAAAATATAATGCCCACCGTGGCTATCTGGGAGATCAGATCAACATCGGTTACCCATGCCATACCGTAGGGGCCCATAAGTGCTCCCAGAGCTATATAGGCTACGAGCAGGGGCTGGCGACCAAAAAGGGCAATAGAGGCGACACAGGCACCGCCAGTGAAAATAAGAAAAAAGATCTGAAAAACATACGGATCCATAAGAGAAATCTCTGTTTACTTGCTACAACTAGAACTAATGCTGAACTTAACGATTGATTAACGTCGTCTAAATAGAGGTATCGGTTGCTCAGTACTGGCCTGATAAGAGTTAGAAAAATCAAGCAATGACCGCGCTGCCTGCTCAGGGTCCACGTTAGCGTCAAGCTGGAAAGCATTAAAGCCACAATGCCTCAATAAATATAGCTGATCGCGCATGATATCGCCAATTGCTCTGAGTTCACCGGCGTATTGAAAGCGCTCACGCAGTAGGCGAGCTAATGAAAATCCCCGCCCATCGACAAACTTCGCAAACTTGATGGCAATGACCGGTAAATTTAACAGGGGCTCGATTATAGCCTCAATGTCGGTGTCCCCTTGAAGCCAAATACCCATATTTTCATTTTCCTGTCCCAGTTGATCGGCAAACTGTTGCCACTGACTGTAAGACAGCAAAAACTTCCCGCTGACAGGGAGTGAATCGAGGTCATCACTCGCCATAATCCAATCGTCATCAATAACACGGCCATCTTTAAGAAGCAGAGCCATACACCCGCTCCTTAAATTTTTCTATACCTATGCGTCGGTAGGTATTTAAAAAACTCTCTTCATCCCAGCGATTTTCGACATACACATCCAATAATTTTTCAATGCCATGGGTAACCTCATCCCTTGATAGGGAGGGGCCGAGGACCTTAGCCAATGAGGCATCTTGACCAGAGCTGCCACCAAGTTGTATCTGGTACCACTCTTGACCCTTTTTATCTACCCCAAGTATGCCAATGTGACCTACATGGTGGTGACCACAGGCATTCATACAGCCAGAGATATTTAATTCCAAATCACCTAAGTCATACACATAGTCGAGGTCGGAAAATTTGCGCTGTATGGCTTCAGCGACCGGAATTGATTTGGCATTTGCCAGCGAGCAATAGTCGCCACCCGGGCAGCAAATCATATCGTTTATGGTGCCTATATTGGGGGTTGCCAAGCCTGCAGCCTTAGCCTGTAGCCACAGATCAAAAAGGTCAGATTTGATCACGTCAGTGAGTGCAATATTTTGATTGTGAGTGGTACGGACCTCGCCAAACGAGAAGCGGTCTGCAAGATCAGCGATAATCTCCAGCTGTCGATCTGTGACATCACCGGGTGGAACGCCGGCTGGTTTAAGAGATAGATTGACGGAAACGTAGCCCGGTTGCTTTTGCGCTCTAGTATTTCTTGAAAGCCAACGTTGAAAAGCCTTGTTTTCAGCCGCTAATTGGTGGATTTGGCTGTCTAACTGATCGCTATCAACAGAATTATAATTAGGAAGGGTGAAGAAGCCTTTAACCCGATGTATTTCGTCATCTGAAAGCGTTGCAGGTCCATCTTGCAGATGTTCCCACTCGGCCTCAACACGCTGTGCAAAGACTTCTGGAGTCCATGCTTTCACTAAAATTTTAATTCGTGCCTTGTATTTGTTCTCTCGGTTGCCGAAGCGGTTATAAAGGCGAAGAATTGCATCCAGATAAGTTAGTAGATGCTGCTTAGGCAAGAATTCTCGTATCACGGAGCCAATAATTGGTGTTCTGCCAAGACCACCTCCGACATAGACCTGAAAGCCCAGTTCATTTTGTTCGTTTCTAACCAGCTGCAAGCCGATATCATGGAATTTAAACGCAGCGCGATCCTCGGTAGATCCGCAGACAGCAATTTTGAATTTGCGCGGTAAAAAAGCAAACTCTGGGTGCAGGGTAGACCATTGACGTATTAACTCGCACCAGGGACGAGGGTCTTCAATTTCATCTGCCGCCACACCGGCAAATTGGTCAGTTGTGGTGTTGCGGATACAATTTCCACTGGTTTGAATGGCATGCATTTCAACACTTGCAAGCTCAGCAAGGATATCGGGAACCTGCTCTAGAACAGGCCAATTAAGTTGGATATTTTGTCTGGTAGTAAAATGCACATAGCCCTTATCATATTTTCTCGATATATGGGCTAGCTTGCGAATCTGAGTGCTCGATAAAAGACCATAGGGGACGGCGATTCTTAACATGGGTGCAAGGCGCTGCACATAGAGGCCATTTTGTAGCCGTAGAGGCAAAAACTGTTCTTCGGTTATTTCTCCCGCAAGGTAGCGTTGAGTTTGGTCACGAAACTGTGCAACTCGCTCATCAACAACCTGTTGGTCATAATGGTCGTACTTATACATGCTAAAA
>CAXEWB010000239.1:0-3211 GCA_963999835.1 uncultured Cellvibrionales bacterium
ACTGCCCATTAACTCCAATGCTATCCGCCCCCATCAGGTAGAGGTATGCGGGCATGATTTGTTGTGGTGAGGCAATATTTTGTGGATTTTCTGCCGGATAGGCCTGAGCCCGCATAGAAGTGGCTGTTGCTCCGGGGTTGATGCAATTGATGCGAACGCCATTTAGCCCCTCTAACTCTGATGCCCAAGTTTGTACTAATCCCTCTACAGCAAATTTTGACACGGCATAAGCGCCCCAAAACGCACGACCCGTGCGGCCCACACCAGAACTTGTAAATAGGACAGAGGCATCAGGAGATTTTTCTAGAACCGGCATAAGAGCCTGCGTCATCTGAAACTGGGCTGTTATGTTAATTTTAATAACCCTGTCCCATACATCAGAGCGATAGTTGCTCAGAGGGGTGCGTTGACCCAAAATACCAGCATTGTGAAGCAGTCCATCCAAACGGCCAAATTGTTGATCAATTTCGACGGCTAACTGTTCATAATCCTCATCTGTGGCGCCTTCAAGATCAATTGGATAGAGCGTAGGTTCAATATACCCAGCTGCAATAATGCTGTCGTATACCTGCTCCAATTTTGCAAGCGTGCGACCTGCTAATATTAATTGAGCACCTGCTTCAGCGAACGCCATTGCGGCTGCCTTACCAATACCATCACCGGCGCCTGTAATCAAAATAACGTTGTTTTTTAGCAGATTCTTATCAGCTTTATAATTGATTATCTGTTGCTCGGATAACAAGTTGTTGATCCTTTTTAGTTAAATAAAAGTGTATTGAGGTGTTGTGATTCTTGCACAACCCAATCGGCCTGCCAGTCACTGATTATTTCATTTTGATCAATGTAACCCCAGCCAGCGGCAATGGTTCGCATGCCCGCACTTCGGCCGGCCTGAATATCGCGACTATGATCGCCAATGTAGAGACATTCAGTGGGTGATAGTGAGAGCTCTGAGCAAGCCAATATCAATCCCTCTGGATCAGGTTTGGATTTCGAGACATGGTCTGGACAGATTGTTGTTGCAGACTGGTCTAGCAGATCTAGCTGTTGGAGAACAGCTTGGGTATAAATCCAAGGTTTATTAGTGACTATACCCCAGGCTATTTGATTCTTTTTGCAATTATCTAGGACTTTTTTAAGGCCTGGAAAAAGAGCTGTCTGGTCGGCAATCTTAGCAAAATAAAGCGCTAAGAATTCATCTTGAAGCGTTTTAAATTCTGGATGATCCTGATCAATCCCGAAAGCCTTGCATATAATGCCGGCGGAACCATTTGTCACTGTGTTACGTAATTCGCTGTCCGCCAACTTGGCGACACCACGCTGTTGCAACATCTGCTGTATGGCACTGATAAAGTCAGGTGCTGTATCTAACAGCGTGCCATCTAAGTCAAATAAAAGGCCTTTGAATGTTAACATGAAAGATTACTGTGGTTAGGTAAGATGGTTCACTGCTGTGGCTTTCGAGCGCAAAGCATATAATTAACGTCTACATCTCGCTCATTGAGGCTGTATTTTTTGGTAATTGGGTTAAACAACAGTCCGGTCATTTGATCCAGTTCCAAACCAGAATCTCGGATCCAAGTTGCCATCTCAGAGGGGCGAATAAATTTTGCGTATTCATGAGTGCCTTTAGGGAGTAAATTAAGAATGTACTCTGCACCTATAATGGCGAATAGAAAGGATTTTGGATTGCGATTAATGGTGGAGAAAAACAGGCTACCACCGGGTTTAACCATCTCTGCGCAGGCTTTTATGACTGAGCTAGGGTCGGGAACATGCTCTAGCATTTCAAGGCAAGTCACGGTATCAAATGCCTGTTGATGATCAATGGCAAAATCCTCCGCAGTTGACTTTTGGTAGTCGACGGAGACGCCTGATTCGAGTTTATGTAAATTGGCAACCGCAAGGGGGGCGTCGCCCATGTCGATTCCTGTAACCTTGGCACCTCGCTGCGCGAGAGCTTCACAGAGAATGCCTCCGCCACAGCCGACATCCAGAACAGTCTTTTCAGCCAGAGGAGCCAAATTATCGATCCAGTTAGCCCGCAGAGGATTTATGTCATGCAGCGGTTTGAACTCGCTGTTGCGATCCCACCATCGGCTAGCAAGTTGTTCAAATTTTTTAATCTCATTGGCATCAACATTCTGCGTCTTTTGCATTAGCTTACTTTTGTCCTATTTTTGATCCTGTTTTATTGAACCAGTTTGGCTTGCCAGTCAGCAGCCATTTGACCCAGTTGTTGCTCATTCAAGTTGACTAGTCTCTTATCTATCATCAATGGTTGTCCAGCCACCCAGTTATGGGATACCTGAGAGCTTTTCGATGAGTTAATCAGTTGTAAGTGAGGATTATACAGGGGCTGCTGTGTGATGGGATCAATTTCTATGGCGATAATATCGGCAAATTTACCAATCTCTAAGCTGCCAATTTGCTGTTCCCAGCCCAAAGCTATTGCACCATTAATAGTTGCCGAGCGAAGGGTCGCCTGTGCTTCTGATTCTAGGTTGCTTTTGCTATTAAGGATTGCCATTTGTGTAAAAGTTTTCAGTTCCGCCAATAAATTCAAATCACCACCAACAGATAACTCTCCTGTGCCTAGGGCGATATTGATACCTTCTTGTCGTAGCTGGTTAATGGGAGAAAGGCCCTCACAAGCCTCAGGGTTTGAAAGTCCACAGGTGATTACATGTGCGTTTGATTGGATAAGCAACTGTATGTCTTCAGCATTAACTTGATTCATATACACCAAGCGTGTTTGGGGCAATAACAACCCCATGTGATTAAGGCGGTTCAGTGGTCGACAGCCATATTTTGTCTGTGATGCAACGATTTCGTTGGCACTTTTATGACAAGGAATATGGAGCGCCATGTCTAACTCATTGGCATAGGTAGAAATCTGCTTTAAAGCTCCATCTGAGAGATTATTTAAATCATGAGGAGCGCAGGCCACTTTTAGTAGGGGATATTCGCCGACTTTATCGTAAAGACTCAGACCTTTATGTATGTGTTCCTCTGCATTGTGAGCAAAATCTGTGGGGTGGTCATAAACTTCAAAGCTGATTTGGCATCGCAGACCCATATTGCGCACCGTATCGATCAATATCTCATGGGGAAAACACATATCCACAAAGCTGGTGACACCTGTTTTAATCATTTCCGCCATGGCTAATACACTGCCGTCGCGAATAAAATTGGAGTCAGCAATCGAAGA
>CAXEWB010000240.1:0-1716 GCA_963999835.1 uncultured Cellvibrionales bacterium
AGCTGGCCAATCTTGAAAATGGGGTAGATCCAGTTTTTGGAGTGATATATCCCGTCAACACCCCTTTTTCAAATTGGGGTAGCTGTTGATATATCTTGCCACGCTCATCTACTAGGGCTGTAATGCCATTATTGGTACCGCGCATCATTGGCTTTGCATTTTCAATTGCACGCATTCGAGCCATCTGCATATGTTGTTGTGGAGCAATGGAGTTGCCAAACCAAGCATCATTGCTAACAGTTAATATAAGATTGGCGTTGCGTACATTTTTGGCAACCAAGTCAGGGTAGGCTATTTCATAGCATATAGCGGTTGCAATGGGCTGTTGTTTGGCTACTAGAGGGTATTGATTTTCTGCACCCAGAGAAAAAGACGACATAGGTAGATCAAAGAAACTATTGAGACCACGAATCAATGACTGAAAAGGTACGTACTCGCCAAATGGCACTAGTCTGGTTTTGTTGTATTGGCCATTGCCCTCACCCAGTACTAGCATTGAATTATAGTAGTCCCTGGCGGGGTTATTATCTGTAGGTATACCTGTGATCAGTGCTGTGTTGTGTTGCTTGGCACGTTGATCGAGATCACCTAGAAATTGCTCAGCCTGCGAGAGCAGGGCAGGTATGGCACCCTCAGGCCAGATAATAATATCTGTTCCCCAGTGGGGTTCGGTCTGCAATAAGAGGCCTCTTAATATCCTGTCGCGCTCGGGCACTGCCCACTTGTCTTTCTGATCTACATCGGGTTGTACCATAGCCACCGAGAGTTGAGTATTAACTGGATGAGTCCAATTAATGTTCTGAAGATGGTAGCCACTGGCAAAGGGCAATAAAATCACTGCACCAGCTAACACAGCAGTTATTGAATTACGGCGCTGGATTAACTGGACCAAGACCATGCTGGTCAGTGCAGTTAAGTAACTGAGTAGAAATACACCACCTATAGGTGCCCAACCGCTGAGCCAGGTATCAGTGTGGCTGTAGCCGATATAGAGCCAGGGGAAACCAGTAAAAATCCAACTGCGAAACCATTCGCCAAGCACCCACAAGGCGGGAAGCCCAAGTAACCAGCTGGTAGTGGTTTGCGGGATCAGGACAACCAATGCGAAGGGAACGGCAAATAGACACGCCATAAATAGGCAAAACAGTACAGTCCCTAAAACAGCCAATCCCATGGAGATGCCACCATGCTCAAACATACTGACATAAACCCAGCTAGCGCCGGCAATATAGAGGCCAAAACCATAGCAGACAGCATACTTTAAAACCTGTTTGGTGGATTGATCTTGCAGATAGATAAATAACGGTAGAAGGCTTAAAACTGCTAGCGGCCAAAGGGAGAAGGGAGCCAGAGCAAGGGGTAGTATGGCCCCGGAAAGAAGGAGTATTCCGAGGGTTTTGAGTTCTTTCGCGGTCATGGTGGGCTTACAGATTGTCTCTACTAACTTCAAGTAGTGTTATTCGTCGGTTATCGCCATCCATTACCCTAAACTGAAAGTTGTCAATGGAGACTGTTTCGCCAATTTCTGGAAGTTGGCCAAAGGCGTTGATAACTAAACCTCCCACGGTATCACAGTCTTCATCGGGAAAGCCGACATCAAAGTATTCGTTAAAATCGTCTATCTCAACAATAGCCTCGACATGGAAGCAGTTATCAGAAATTTCTTGGATTTGTTCGGCCTCTTGCTCATCGGTTTCATCTTCAATCTCACCGACA
>CAXEWB010000241.1:0-9204 GCA_963999835.1 uncultured Cellvibrionales bacterium
CTTGCAATGGATTGCGATTACTCAGCACGATATCGAACCGGTAGGGAGGTGTTTCAGCACTACTTCCCGATACATAGCGCGCATAGGATGAAGCATAATTCTGCTCAGGCGCTACCACCCAGTGACCGGAGTGGGTTAATGCCTCAACAAGAGACCGCCTCACTTGAAGATTGAGTTCAGTCAAATAATGATCCCCAACGCGTCTATTGGCACTGGGATCATTTGTGTCAATGATCATACGAACAGATGCCTCTCGTTTGACCGCAGGCTGTGAATTCTCACATCCATCATCAGGCAGAACACTGGCATCTACTTTTGCTCGGGGCATACCCGCTTCTTGTAGGTATTCACTGATGCGGATTCCGCGCACTCGCGCGTTGCTTTTTAACACCGAGGATTCGTGCAAGACCCCTGCGCTATCGATATAAGCCGTGCTGGCAAGTTTAATATCTGAGCCCAAAGAGAGATCAATCAGGGCTTGCTTGACTAAATCAAGTTTGTGTTGCGCGGAATCTGGTTCAGCATAAGCTTGCGAAGTACATAACAAAGCTGATAGCAACAACGAAAAGATAGAACTAGTAAAGCGTTCCTGTTTAATCATTATCAATGTTTCCGTCAGGCGTTGATGCCTAGGCACCTACACCATTGCCTAGTTTTTCTAGGTAAAGCGTACGTAGATCATTGACTGTGTTCCTATCAAGGGACAGGGTAGTCTCATAGGTATCCTCACCAATGGGTGTAATACTAACCAGTCGTGCACCGTAAATAACACCATGTACGCGTGCTCTAAATTCATCACTTTCAACCACCATCTCAGCAACAGTCGTGTTAGCATCTAGGTACTGTCCGTAAACCTGCTCCATCAGAGATCTGTAGGCATCAAGTTTCGAGGCACGTATTGAAAGCAAACGCTGTTGAGCTGGGTTGCTATCCTGCTGAATACTGATCACCGCATACCCAGTTGCGACAATGTTTTCCTCTTGATAAAAAACAGTTTGTGCCATTGCGTCGGCGTACTTGCTTTCTGTGGTGACACAGCCAGTAAACATCAAGCCACAGACACCAAGAGCAATAATAAGACCAAGGGGTTTACCAAACTTATTTGCCATAAAACTATCCACCATTTTGAAACTAGAGGTTATTAGTCGTGCAAGCAGCGCATGCATAGACCACTTAAATTTACTTACTGTTCTTAATATCGGCAGAATTCACGACCTCTTTAGAGCAAACAGAGCTGATCGCTGTCATACCTCGCATATGTCAACAATACCCTGTGATAACAAATATGGCATAGGATTTGCTTTTTCATACAGTAAATAGACTAGTTGAGAGCCCCTCAGGGCGACCAATAATAGTTAAATTATTGAATTAATTAGGGTTTTTTTATAATGGTTGAAGCAACACTGTCGAACCTACGACAGGACCTGTCAAAATTTGAACTGTCTGGGCTGGGAATTCCATTCCTAGTCCTGTTGATCTTATCCATGTTAATTCTGCCACTACCGGCGTTTCTACTGGATTTTCTGTTCACATTTAACATAGTGGTTGGGCTCGTTATTATTATGATAGCGATCAATAGCTCAAAGCCCCTGGATTTCTCAGCTTTTCCTGCCATTCTTCTGATCGCCACCATGTTGCGGTTGGGATTAAATGTCGCCTCCACTCGGTTAGTTCTAGTTAAGGGACACGAGGGTCCAGATGCAGCAGGTAAGGTCATTGAAGCCTTTGGTGAGTTTGTTATTGCCGGCAACTATCTTGTCGGTTTTATTATTTTCTCCATCCTGATGATTATCAATTTTATTGTTGTCACCAAAGGTGCAGGACGCGTGTCAGAAGTTATTGCTCGTTTTACCCTTGATGCAATGCCTGGCAAACAGATGGCCATCGATGCTGATCTGAATGCTGGGGTTATTGATCAAGAAACAGCCAAAGCGCGTCGAGAGGAAATAAGCCAGGAGTCTGATTTTTTCGGGTCTATGGATGGTGCCTCTAAATTTGTTCGCGGCGATGCTATTGCAGGTCTGCTTATATTGCTTATAAATATCATCGGTGGTCTTACCATTGGCATCTCACAACATGACCTAAGCTTCTCTGAGGCAGGACGCATTTATGTACTGCTAACTATTGGAGATGGCCTAGTTGCCCAGATCCCCTCACTGTTACTCTCACTATCTACCGCTATCATCGTAACCCGTGTAACTACCTCCGACTCGATGACAGATCAGGCGAAAACGCAACTCAATAATCCTATGGCACTCTACGTTGCCGCCGGCATATTGTTACTCTTGGGGATAGTGCCAGGTATGCCTCATATGACGTTTTTAACGCTGGCTCTGGCCGTGGGTGGGCTGGGAGTAATGCTCTCCAAGAACACCTCTGCCAGAGTCGCTCTAGAGGCGGAATCTGCAAAAGATGCAGCAAAAAATCAAGACAGGGAGGAACTCAACTGGGATGATGTAGAACAGGTTGATCTGGTGGGTATTGATATTGGCTATGGACTAATACCACTGGTAAATCAAGAGACCGGGGGACAATTACTGCCACGGGTTAAGGGTGTGCGCAAGAAGCTCTCTGCCGAGCTCGGTTTTTTGATTCAACCCATCCGCATCAGGGACAACTTGGATTTGGCGCCAGATGTCTATCATATTGTCATGAATGGTGTGGTGCGTGGCAAAGGTGAGATAAAAGTAGGTCGAGAAATGGCTATTAATCCTGGCTATGTGCATGGCAAGCTGGAGGGTATTGCAACCAAAGAGCCTGCTTTTGGGTTGGATGCATTATGGATTGAGCCCTCTCAACGCGACTATGCTCGAACTTTGGGATATACAGTGGTTGATGCAGCAACAGCTGTGGCGACTCATCTGAATACACTCCTTAGGAACAATGCAGCGGAATTACTCAGCCACGACGAGTCACAACAGTTGTTGGATAAAGTTGCGGGCCGTTCCCCAAAACTGGTCGAGGATCTAGTACCGGGCAAGCTGCCACTTGCAACCATCACTAAAGTATTACAGAACATCCTTGATGAATCTGTTTCTGTCAGGGATATGAGAACTATACTGGAAGTGCTTTCAACGGAAAGCAGCCGAACTCAAGACCCAGATGAACTTACCGCTGCAGTTCGTCCCAAACTGGGCAGAATGATTGTGCAGAGCCTTATCGATGTAAATGACAGTCTGCCTGTTATCACACTGGACCCAGCGCTGGAACAAACCCTTCACAACATTCTGCAGCAGAGCGCCAGCAATGAGGGACTGGTGATAGAACCGCAATTAGCAGAGAGCCTGTTTAAGGCACTGGCAGAAAACACAGAGCAAGTTGAAAGTCAGGGACAGCCAGCCATTCTTGTTGTATCCCCTGGCATACGCCCTTGGCTGGCAAAAATTATTAAACATCGTCTCAGTGATCTGACTGTTTTATCTTACAGTGAAATCCCTGACGACCAAGCGGTCAAAGTTGTGGCCACAGTCGATGTCGAAAAGACCAATTAGTACGAGGAAAAGATATGGAATTACAGAGAGTTTTAGCCCACAACACCCGTCAGGCACTAGATCAGGTCCACAAACTCTATGGTGAAAATGCCTTGGTAGTATCTAATAAAAGAAACAAAGACCGAACTGAAGTGATTGTCGCCATCGATCTGGATAAACATGCCCATGACGTCCTTGATGAAATGCAGATACCCGCAATAGATAGACATCATCTGCAGGACGATGGTACAACAGATTTTCAATCCGTTATGGAATCAGAGATATTTGCCCCGACTGCCAACTCATCACCCGCATATGCGACCGATAGACAGTCGAGCAATGATGCGTTAATAAGCCTAGGCGCAGAGCACCCCGAGCAAAATGACTCGTCAGATGAGCGGGACCACCTCAAAGCCCGGGAAATTGTCGATCTGGTAAAACAAGAGTTAGCGGTTATGCAGCAAGAGTTTAAACTGGCGCAGCAACTGGATGTTTGGGCAGGTACTCACAGGGTCTCAGAAGAAATGAGGCCCCTCATTGAAGCACTCAACGAAACAGGCATTCCGATTTCACTGCGCGCTCTTATCACCGATGCCATAGATAAAAATGCTGATATGTCTCAGGCTTTGGTGGATATTACCTCGGTGTTGGGTGCAGGGATAACAAATATTGATCTGTTAGAGGCATTGAGTGGCACACATATCCTCGCAGGTGGGTCGGGTTGCGGTAAAACCCTAATGGCGGGTCGGCTAGCAAAACAGGGCGCTCTGATTCATGGCGAACAAGCAGTAGCAATTGTCAGTTACATCGACTCCAGCTTTGGCGCTTGGAACCGAACCCAGCTAGTGGGCACACAAGCCGGTGTGGACACATTTCGCGCAACATCTGTAGAAGTACTAACGCAATTGCTACAGGAACTCGAGCCTCGTAAGCTGATTATTATTGATACACCGGGTGAGAACCCACTGCAGCATGCAGAAAGCTTGCATAAGCTAATCCCAGAAGCGCAAAAACATCTGGTGATGGCTGCCGATGCCTCCGAGGCATCAGCTAAGCGATATAGTAGTCCCGAGCAGTTCAATTGGGATTCAATGATGCTCTCCCGTTTGGAGCACCATGTGTACCCTTGGGCGGCAATTAATGTTCTGCTTAATAGTGAAATCCCCGTTTCTTTGGCAGCGGCGGAGCCCACTATAGTTGATCCAGCTATTCCTATCACTGGCAACACATTGGCTCAGCATGCGCTGAGTCATCTACCCATTAGTTTTGTTTGACTAGCTATGGGTGATAGAAGAAAATAGATTATGTGGTTTCATATTAATGACACATGGGGCATAAAACGTGAGGCGCGCACAACCATAATGGATGGCGCGTAAAAGTTATACTAGCTAAGTAGTGCTATGACAGTATATAACAACACACACGTCTGGCTTCATGCTGAAATTCCCAATAGTGGAATCTTTTAAATTCGCAATATAGGGTTATTAATGGCTAAACAGATACCCACTCAAGTAATAGGTATTGCCAGCGGTAAGGGCGGGGTTGGTAAGACTACTACCTCCGTTAACTTGGCCGTTGCCTTAGCCTCGTTGGGTCAACGCGTTATGCTTTTTGATGCGGATCTCGGGTTGGCCAATGCTCAACTAGTTCTTGGCTGTCCGGCTCCCTTTAACTTTAGCCATGTGCTGTCTGGCAACAAACAACTACAAGAAATTATTATTGAAGGCCCTAACGGGGTTAAATTAGTGCCAGCAGCCAGTGGTATGCAACAGATGGCTACCCTGAACGAAACGCAAACAGCCACTATCATTACAGCATTCTCTGAGATCGAGGAACAAATTGACTACCTTATCCTAGATCTGGGTGCCGGTATCTCTGATATGGTGATGACGTTTCTACAGGCTTGCCAGCATCGCTTTGTCGTACTCAAAAATGAACCCTCCTCAATTGCTGATGCCTACGGTATTGTAAAAGTGATGATCAAGGACTATCAGTTAAACAATATTGGTCTAATTCCTAATTGTGTGAAGTCCCAGTCAGAGGGTGAGCGATTATTTGGCAACATCAACTCAGTGATTGCTAATTTCCTCGGCGACCATGTGGATTATATTCACTCTATTCGCGAGGATGAGATGGTGTTACGATCAATCAAAGCCTCTCAGCCGGTTATTTCCCATTCACCTAGCTGCTCGGCAAGCAAAGATTATTTAGATCTTGCTAAACAGGTTATCGCTAGATCGACAGACCCTGAAATCAGTGGAGGCATGCAGTTCTTTTTTGAGCGCATGGTTGCCAGTGCAAAAGTTGCCAGTGAAGCATCATGATAGATCTCAAGCTCTATCAGGATAATCAGAACCCAGATCAGGCTAATCAAGGCCTGCTCAATCATGTGGCCCTGGTTAAAAAGGTAGCTGTTCACTTGCGTGCGCGACTACCCAATTTTATGGAACTTGATGAACTGGTTCAGGTGGGCATGGTCGGCTTAATTGAAGCAAATAATTCTTTTGATCCCAGTAAAGGTGTGGAATTTGAGATCTTTGCCAAAAATAGAATACGCGGAGCCATATTGGATCAGGTTCGCAAGCTCTCCCATCTGCCCAGATCAGCAATTGTCAATATTCGCGACCACAATGAGGCCAATGCAAAACTCAGCGCAGAGCTTGGACGTCAACCAACCCAATCTGAGCTCGCCGAATTTATGGGCAAGGACATTGAAGAATTTCACCGCGAGAGGACCCATGCTCATCGCTTCGAGACACTGTCCTTAGAAGCTCAATCAGAAATAGATGATTTACCAATAAGTGACAGTAATGAGCCAGAATCAGATATCGCTGAACAACAGCTAAAAACTGCACTGGCAGAATCTATTGAAACGCTGCCCGAGAGAGAACGCATGGTTGTTGCGCTCTACTATGTGGAAGAGATGAATCTAAAAGAAATTGGAGCAGTGCTGGATGTCAGCGAATCTAGGGTCAGCCAAATACTGTCGTCCTGTGTTAAAAAGCTGCGCTCTCGCATGAACGAATTTGGATAGTTTGGAATGGCATTGAATATTTTTAAGAATAAAACTGCAGCCGCAAAAAAACAGGCTAAGGCCGATTATATAAGAGCGACTGAGCTTAAGGGCGATTCGCGTGAGGTGCGAGCTTATAGGATGAGAATTGCACTGCGTTGTCGAGCCCATATCGATAACACCTTTATTGAGGGCGCCAAGAAAACCGCTCAATATCACGATAGCACTATGCTTCTTGTGGCACAGGGGAAGGAAAGACCAGAGCCTCCAAAACCCTCACTGTTTCACAGTGCTAAGAGTCTCAACGGTAGAATCTATACCTACTTACCCTCAGAGTTCACAGAGGAAATTTTCAATATAGGCGCAATGTATCAAACCACGAAAGTGGATGCGTTTAAAGCTATCCAGTTAACTCAGGAGGTTGCTGAAAAAGTTAGCTTTGATCTTGGGCTCGAGGAGCCCTTTGCAGCCCTACAGTTTTTACGCGATGAGCTAATGGCAACTGAAGTGGAATTAGACGATGAGTTAGAGTCGCCTGAATCGACAGATGAACTCACATCTGATCCCTAACAGGGGTACACAACTATGATTACAACTCTGTTACTTGCAGTTCTCTTTGGCACCGCCGCTACTGTGGTGTTAATTATCTATCTGATTGACCGAATCAATATACTTGAAAGCAAAGCGTTGATTACTAAAGATACATTAGAGAAAAGTGGGGACAAATCTGATAACGGCTTTTTGGGGTTTGACGGCAAGGGACTATGGGATGTAATGAGTGGAAAACTGCCCGAGGGATTTAATGAAGATGATTTAGTCGCTTTAAAGCCGCGCTTTGAGCAGGTTTTGCAAAAACATATTGATCAAACCTTCGCTAAAGGTGTAGAGGATTGTAAAGAGGGCATGCCAGCCAAAAATCCTAAGCCTACAGCGATGATCAAAATGTTGCGTGGGGAAGTTCAGTCCTGGCTGCCGCCGCAACATGTTTCAACCATCTATAAAGTGGGTTATGACTCCGTTAACGCAGAATCGGAAAATCTGGACCATCTTCGGATTTCACTAGACGAGAGTGCAGAGACCCTATACACAAGGACGGATATGCAAATTAAGCAACCTTTCTCAGATCGACTAATACAAAGCAGTGCCGTGGCAACCACAGATGACGACATAATAGAACAAGAAGTGGATTATGAAGCAATCAATGATGAGGAAAACTAATCCTCATCATTACGTTATTTAGCTTTCTGACTATAAATTGGATAGACCACGATCGTGGGATCAGCAATAACTGTCTCTGTGCCTTCATTGCGCTGTCGCGCTTCCTCTAGATCAGCTTGTCGACGTAGCACTTCTAGATAATTGTCTTGCTCTAGCTTAATGAGTGCCTTCACATCTGCATTTAACTGATCAACATTATCTAACTTGTCTTCAAGCGTTTTTAGCCGTTTACTAACATTTGCCACGGATCCAGAAACCTTAGCCGATTCTTGCCCCTGCTTTTGCAATGACTTCTCAAGCGCTGAGATCTGGCTGACAACATTATCTGTTTTTTCGCCAACCGTTTTAGCTGTGACCACGGGCACCTGATCCCGTAACTCTTTGGTGGTTTCTTGAGTTTCGGCAATAGCCTTGGCCAATGTCACTTGGTTAGTAGCAAATTTTTCCTGCTGAACAGCAAGTTCAGCAATCGACACATTAAGTCTTTCAAAGCTACTAAGCGCACTGTTCATGTCAATCACCCGCTTGCTAACAGCCATCAGCATTGCATCCACTTTACTCACGCGGTCGCTGAGTTGGAAAGACATGAAGCTGAATAGCCCTAGCGCGACTAGAAGTATGGCAACTGATCCAAATAGTATACGAGCAGATACTTGGGAACTTCTGTGGCCAGCAGCGACTAAATTATCTATCGGTTTCTTGAATTCTTTCAATCCACTTTCTAGGGCAGTGCTGGCTTTGGTACTCACTTCAGCCGTATTGTTAGTTGCCTCAGCAGCCTCTAAGACAGCTGGCATTAAAACTTCCAATCTATCGGCAATCTCTCTGGCATCACTGAGCATTTCATCAATGCCTGACTCACCACTTTCATTTTGATCATTTGAAGAAGCATCCGTACTCTCTTCAGAGGCAACAGCCTCCTCAGTGAGTTCCGTATCATCCTGAGCCTGAGTTTCAACTGGCTCTTGGGGTGAATCGTTGTTTTCGATGTTGTCGTCGGAATCCATAATCATTCAGAACCATTGTCATTGGGCAAGTCAGATAGAACGTTGAGTTTATCCAGTTGTTTAGAAATATCGGCAGTGTGACGCTTAACTTTAGAAATTCGTTGCTGGAATAAACAGCGTTGGGCATCAGTTTTTTCTTCACCCATAGCCACTTCTGTAGATGGCGTTATTGCTTTTAAGGGGCATGACACTTCAATAGAGAAGACCGCGTTACTGCATGGCGCCAGAGAAATTCTGCGCGGTCTAGTAATGCTCTCAACATTAACGCCTGAAGTACCGCCACCAACTTTGAACAGCTCATCTTTACCTGTCTCACTCATTGCTGAGTCTCCAAATAATAGCTAGATCCATGGGCTCAAGGGGCCAAGGCAATCTAGTCGAATTGCACAACCGTTTTCAGCAATTCTGCACGCCTTATCCAGTAATCGGCAGGAAGCCCCAGCCCTTTAGTAAATTCTTCGGCTTGCAAGCGGGTCGAAAAGGGTCCGGATACCAC
>CAXEWB010000242.1:0-2846 GCA_963999835.1 uncultured Cellvibrionales bacterium
AATAATTAGCGGGGCGGTGCAATGTGTAGTTGCTTGCAATTCTGATAGGTCAAACTCGGGTTGTGCCACGGCTTTAACCGCCGCCACTAGAAGGGGCATGTAGTCCGGCTTGCACCCTGCCATTACGGCGGCAGCCGCAACCTTTTCCACAGTTGCAACGCCCATCAAGGGCCCCAATACACCGAGCACCATGTCGCCATCTAACCCAGTAGCCAGGATACTTTTGGTCACCCTCTCCACCGTAGGAATGACTACTGGGAGACCATCAGTGCAACCCAAGTCGTGAAGTTGCTCTAACGCCGTCTCCTCGTTTTCAGCCGTCAAAAAGTCAACCATGTTCAAAACTGTCCAGAATGTCCTCGATGACTTCCTCAGCGATCAACCCAATTTTTTCCTCCCCCAAGCCTGCGATCGGGTGTGGCAATCTGACTCGTGGAATGTCAGGCATCCCCAATGAAGTGGCCACAAACGACCCCTGATCCCAAAAATCTTCGGTGATTAGGGTCACCACGGGAAACCCTCGCTGAGCGATATTGTATCCGTCACGCACGGTGCCGGTAGTGCAGCTGCCTCAGTGCCCGTACGCGGCGATTGCGGCATCACAGGTTGCGAAGATGTCGTCGAGCATCCCCTCGCTCGCCGCGACTCCCGCGTTGTTTTTATTCCAGAGAAGGGTCTTCACATTCGGCAGGCGTCTCTCTAGAGCAAGACCCACCTTCTTCACGAAAAGCTCAGAATCAGGGAAGCCATTTGCAATAAGCGCAACCGTAATGCTCTCACCAGCATCAGAGCGCAAATCGCAAGAAAGGACGTACGCCTTCTCTTCGGCTGAAGCCTCGCCTCGGGGATCCACAAATTCAATCACTTTTCTATCTCTCGTTATTTCAATATAGTTAACTATATTTAGATGTGGTTATTGAGTAAAGAAGTTTTAGTGTTGGGTCGAAGGTAGTCTGGCCTAATACGTGGTATCGGTTGTGCGTACCAGACGTTACCCAAGTCAGCCTGTGTAGCTGGCCCGCCAGTAGGGACCTTCTACAAACACGTTCAAACTAGGAAGGAGCTCGAAATTGCACTGGCTAAGATCGCTCACAAAGAAGGCAGAAAACGCTTTGAGAACAACCTTCGAAGTCAGGTCACTCTCAAAATTTGGCTCAACTGGCTGCAGAAACAGTTTCTTAGTTAGCGGAACTTGGATTGGCGCAGTCAAGCGGTAGCACGGGCATACGGCGTAATCTATGCTCAGTGATAATTATCTACCTATTGCTCATTCTTACTGTAAAGATTTGTTCGCAGATTAGTGAGCGAAAGACTTTGAGATGAATCGAAGGAATGACCAGTGGCGTCGCCTAACGTTAGTGTGAGCGACGCGGCACTCACAGTCCTTCTTAATCGTTGCTGTTTTGATCACCCTGTTGGGTAAAGGAGAGAACATTGGACCTAAAAATTGCAGGAAAAAAGGCGCTGATGGCAGGTGGCAGTGCAGGTATGGGGCGCGCAACGGCTGAACGATTGGCCGAGGCCGGTGTTGAGCTTTATATATCCGCACGTCGCGAGGAACGACTGGTTAGAGCCGCAAAGGAAATTGCTGAAACCTACGGCGCCACGGTAATACCCATCGTTGCAGACTCATCAACTGACGCAGGCCGGGCCACCTTATTTGAAGCCTGCCCAGACCCCGATATTGTTGCAATTACAATCAAACCTCCAGCGCCTAATGGCGACTTTTTACAGGTCACGCCTGAAATGTGGCGAGAGTCAATTGAGACGACATTACTGGGCCCCATCGAGATTATGCGCCACTACATTCCGCATATGAAAAATCAGGGCTGGGGTAGGCTTTTAAACATAGCCACGTTTTCTGCCAAGAACCCAATGATCTGGCGCCTCATGTCAGGGCCTGCCAGATCTGCTTTGATTAATTACACAGCGAGCGTCTCTCGAGAAATCGCTCAGTATGGCGTCAACATCAACAATATATTGCCCGGGATGTTTGCAACAGAGGGGTCGGAAGAAAATGCGATGGCCTATGCCGACGCCTTTGGCCTAGAGCACGACCACGAGGTCATTGCTGAGCACTTTCAACAACACAACAAAATTCCGGCTGGCTTTGCGGCGATTGCCGACGATATGGCGCCTATGGCTGCTCTTCTTTGCAGCCCCTTATCACGCTATGTCGTTGGCCAAAATATTGTCATCGACGGCGGTCAGCATTACTCATTATTCTAAGTTGAGTTTTTAGGGTAGCTAGCAAAGACCCATAGTTCACTTATCGAGGAGGTGGCGACTGCGAACGAAATGTCGTCTCTACTTGACCCAAATTATCGATTTCCACGCGCACCAGGGAATCGCAGGTGATCGACACTAACTCTGTGGGAGATCTGGGAATCACGAGCATCCCTTTTTTCAAAACCTTATTATTGCTAGACAAGAAGCTAACCAACCAGCGTAAAGATTCGAGGGGGCCTCCCATAATCTCCTCAGCTATTGAGGAGGCAAGTAACTCGTTGTTCTGATCCACAAAAACAGTTTCGTCCGGGAAGGTCAGCGCATGGGGTGATACTTTGGTATTGTCAATGATGAGGTTTGTGCGAATACCACGTGAACACATAAGCTCTCACCCCGTCGGGAGTTCATACCAAAATAAGTAATCGTGAAACTCTAATCCAGAGATGACATAGCTTATGAATCGAACGAGTTCTTGATCAGACAAGTCCTTACCAAAAAGACCGCGATCTATCATCAGCACCATCCCGGGTTTAATAGCGCAATGACGATAGGCCGCCCGTCGCTATCCCTTCCTTCCCAAATTAGGTGGGGAGCAAACAATCTCGATGAAATGGGCT
>CAXEWB010000243.1:0-4042 GCA_963999835.1 uncultured Cellvibrionales bacterium
TGTGGCAGACCATTGTAGGCGCAATTTCGCCAGTGCCAGTTTTGCCTGCCAGTAGCCCTCTGCGATTACCGCAACGGCATCACCATTTTGACCGCTTTGATCTTCAGCAAAGTAACGACTTGGTAATTGCACAATATCTACGACACCAGGCATTTTGCGTGCCGCTCTATCATCGAGAGATTTGATTGTGGCCCCAAAGACAGGTGCTCTTTGCACAGTGGCATAGAGCATATTGGGCAGTTTTACATCCATAGCATAACTCGCACTGCCATCAACTTTGGCAGGTATATCTAGACGCTGTGGGGAAGTGCCCATATAGGTAAAGTCACTAGGGTCTTTGAGCTTCGGTGAAACTGGGGGTGTCATGGCTGCCGCTGCCGTGGCAAATTCTGCGAATTTGCCACGTCGATCGCTAGCTTGATGGATTAAATGACTGTCAACCACGGTAATTTCGTCTGCTCTGACTTGCCATGCCTCGGCGGCGGCCGTCTGCAACATTTCTCTCACCGCTGCGCCGGCAACGCGCATTCCGTAAACCCCAGTGAGGGCGACACTGGTACTGCCACCGGTTATTTGCAGGTCAAAGGCTTTACTGGCTTGGAATGATAGCCCATCTACAACTGGAATAAGAATCTCAGGTATATTGGCATCGCCGGCAATAAAACCTTTCACTAGGGGATAGTTGGCATATTCTTTAACCGCTGGGGCTTCCTCAAATTTGACCAGGTTCCAGTCTGCATCAAGTTCATCTGCTAACATTTGTACCAGAGCAGTTTGCGCACCCTGTCCCATATCTGAATGGGGAGCAATCACGGTGAGGACATTATTGGCATCCAGTTTTACCCATGCATTAATCAGTGTTTCGCCATCTTTGGCCACCAAATGAGAGAGTTTGGGTGTACGATGACCGAGGGGCAAACTGGCTCCAACAATTAATCCACCACCAGCGATAACCCCTGCGGTAATAAAGCCGCGTCTGGTCCACTTACCCAAGTTGCACCTCCTGGTCGGCAGGATCGAATTCTTGCACGCCAGCTGCTGTTTTGATGGCTTTTTTAATCCGTCCATAGGTACCACATCGGCAAATATTCCCTGCCATGGCAGCCTCAATATCGCTGTCTGACGGAGAGCTATTACTGGCCAACAGGGCCGCTGCAGACATTAGCTGACCAGACTGACAGTAGCCACACTGGGGGACCTGATGATCGATCCAAGCCTGTTGCAACGGATGCAACTCATCTTTACCCGAAGCCAAGCCTTCAATCGTGGTGATCTCTTGCCCCTCTACCGCTGACAATGGCGTGATACATGAGCGCATGGCTACACCATTTATATGTACAGTACAGGCACCACACTGAGCCATACCGCAGCCAAATTTGGTGCCGGTGAGCTCTAGTTGCTCGCGAAGAGCCCACAAAAGGGGCGTGGAGGGATCGATATCTAGCGTGCGATGGATACCGTTTACTATTACAGCGATCATAGTTGATCTCCATTATTTTCAGACAATCTAGTGACTAATAAACGTTATGATTTAGATGATGATCTGTCAACTACACCTATCGGTTGATTACAACAGTTTACGTTGTTCCCTTATTAAGGTGATCAGTTCAGTTTTCAGGTAGCTACTGATCAGTGTTAATCTGAAGATCGACTAAATCTTCAGGGCGATCGACGTCCCTGTAAGCAATTTCCAGACTTAGCGTCTTCGGTGGTGGAGATAGATGACCGAGTAGTTGCTTAGCCCCCTCATCATCAGTAAGCTCAGTTAGCGCATCGAAATGCGGCTTGCCAAATATCGCCGGAACACCTAGCTTGTTTTGGTAATAACTACAGACGACATGTTGGTCTTTGTATAAATTGATTAATTGCCCAAGATAGGTATTGGTTATCATGGGTTGATCACCGAGCATAATAAGAATGGCGTCAAAATTATCTCGCAGATGCGTCACACCAGCCGCTATGGAGCTACCTATGCCTTGGGCCCAGTGCCTATGATCGATAAAATGGGTGTTTGAGATATGATTTTTAATCAGCTCGGACTGGTGTCCCAAGAGTGTGTAGACAGCGCCTGATAAAGGCCCATTAGCATTATCAATGCAGTGCTGTAACATGGGTTTATTGTTGATCAGAGTTAATTGCTTTAATGAGCCAAAGCGCGACGCGGCACCAGCCGCAAGAATGAGGGCAGCTATTTTCACAGTTGGCCACTGATAGACTGGGCATCCATTTGCTTGATCACCGCTTGGCACTCAGCCAATAGAGAGAGTGCAATATCCTCTGGTAGTTCACCCCCTAAACGCAGACCTGCGGGTCCTGCAATGGCAATTGTAAGATCGGATTGCTTGAGGCCGGCCAGTTCCAATACCTGTTGTTTTCGTGCTGCGGGGCCCAATAGGGCTAGATAGGTTACCGAGGACTGTTGAAGCGCGAGAAGGGCATCGGCATCAAATTGCAGGTTGTGAGTCATGACAATGGCAGCGTCAAAATAATCAAATAGTTCTTCATCTACAAGAGCCTTGGGAGTGCAGCGCAAAATAGTACTGGCAGTCATAAAGTGCTCTCGCCGGGCACTGGAGGGGCGGGGGTCGCAGAGAGTAACTTCCCAGCCCAGAGTGATGGCCATCTCCACCAGAGGTCGCGCATCAACCCCGCCACCAACGACAAGAAGATGGATATTTGGTTTGATATGGGTTGCCAGCCAGAGATGCTTATCGCGCTCGATCAACTGAGCATTTTTGCCATTTAACTGGGTGCTGATTGCATTGAATTGATCGCTATCAGAGACTAACAATTCAAAGTCAATAGGATTGGATTGGACGCTAATCTGTTGCATCAGTATCGATTCTTGACGATTATCTAGGGCCTTCAAGACCTCATGCAGTTGAAGGTAATTGTTGGCTTTAGACAGTGGCTGCAGTTGAATATACATTGTTCCCCCGCAGCCGATGCCGAGCAAAAAAGACATATCATCTTCATCATTTCCATCGTAGCAAAGGTGCATGGGTTGCTGACTTGTCATCACTTTAGCAGCTTGTTTTTGAATATCTGATTCCAGACAGCCTCCACTTAGAAGACCAAACTGCTCACCCAGATCATTAAATAGCATCATGGCACCTGGTTTACGGTAGCTGGGGCCCTCAATTTTATACAGCGTGGCAAGAACCCATTGTTGCGTATTGCGCCTTGGGTACCATTGTTTGAGCTGTTGTGAGAGTTGGTTATACATTGATTGGTTATACGTTGATTTATTATAAATTATATGCTGATATTTTATTGAGCTGTTAGCGTTGATGGAATAGCCAATAATAACGAGATATCAATGAGTGAACAGATCAAGCCGTTTTATACCCTAAGCGCTCATCAAACGAGTCTGGTGGTGGATTGTCGCGACAATGCTCCTGCCATACTGTATTGGGGTCCTCGTCTTAGTGAGCGAACTGGATCTGATAGGTTGGCCCAGTTGTCCACAAGTCAGGAGGCGCCAGCCTCTCCGCCACAACAGGCGCCGGTTTCACTATCCCCAGAATTAGGGCTTGGGTTTCAAGGTAGTCCCGGTATTGAGATGCATCGTTAGGGTCAGCAGTGGGTACTTTATACACAGATTAAGTCGGTCACTGAGAGCGATAATCAGTTGACCATTATCTCTAAGAAGTATTCGCGGTTTGAATTGGCTGATTGGCGACTTTGACCCGCACACTTGATATAGGTAATCAGTGCGATGGCGCTTAGCACCACGGCAAAGATAGTTAGTTGAATAGCTTGCTCACTCAAGGGAGGCTCCTACGCATTGTTGTAGTTATGGGTTGGATTCTATCACCCTGTTGAGAATTTACTACAAAAGGCAAAAACCATTATGTAGGCGACAGATAGTCATATCACAATCTTCTCGTCGATTTCGCCGTCCATGCTTAAGTGTGTGAGTGCGTGAGTCTGCTAGAGGTGAATACATCGCAAATAAACCATCCGATATAAAATAGATTTACGCAAATGCCAACTGTGTCACAGATTTTTCTGTTGTTGTTTGCTGTGTTTTTGTTATTAA
>CAXEWB010000244.1:0-3884 GCA_963999835.1 uncultured Cellvibrionales bacterium
CCTATGGCTAATCCCTCTATGGTCTATGACTTGCGTGATGCTTGTAAGAACGGCGGTGATGTAAATTGTGAATTAAACCGCGATAAAACCTACCGTCAGTTAGAAGACTTCACTTCTGAGGAAGATATATTCGCAGCTTATGCTATGACCACAGTTAATTTTGACCGTACAACTGTGGTTGCAGGTTTGCGCTTTGAAAAAACCAATTTGGATTCTAAAGGTTTTAATGGATACTTGGTTGAGGAATCCAGTGGTGATGATCCAGCAGATTCCGTGTGTGCAGAGGATGCTTTCAGCTGTGAAGTAATCACAGGTCAGGCAAATAGCTCAACCAGTCATAGCTACTTGTCTCCCAGCATCAATGTTAAACATATGCTTCAAGACAATGTGATTATAAGAGCTGCTCTGTGGAGTGCCTTATCACGTCCGTCATTTAAGTCAACATCACCAGCACTGAATGTGACCCTTGACGATGGTGATGTCAGTGGCTTCCAAGGTAATCCAGAACTCGAGCCCTACGAAGCGCGCAATGCGGATCTATCCCTTGAGTGGTATGGCGAAAATTTATCGATGGCATCTGTGGGATTGTTTTATAAAGATATCGATAATGCTATTTACCCAGTCTATATCGAAGAGGTGACTGTGGGGCAGGTTGAGTTCAACAATGGTTTTAAGACTTGGAAAAATGCAGATAAATCAAAAGTTAAAGGGGTAGAGTTCAATGTCCAGCAGGAATTTAGCGAGTTGTTGCCTGCACCTTTTGATGGTTTATTTGTTGCACTTAATGTTACTCTTACTGACGCTGATAGTACCTTTAGCTTTGACGATGAAAACCCAGTAACTGTGCCTTTCCGCAAGCTAGCAGACGATACAGCTAACTTCAGTATTGGCTATGACAAAGGCAAATGGGATATGCGTTTAGCCCTCAATTACCGCAGTGGTTATCTAGACTACCTCGGCGATGATGGCGATGGGTTTGAGGGTGACTTGGGTATGAGTCGATTCACCGATGATCATGCTCAGTGGGATCTTAAAGCATCCTATGAATATTCTGAAAACCTCATGATCAAACTTGAAATTATTAACATGAATGACGAGCCAGAGTATTACTACTGGGGCTCAGAAAAGAGGCTATCTCAATATGACATATATGGTACATCAGCCGCAATTGGCATGCGCTACAACTTCTAAGTACCGTCGGGTAATAAACAAAGGGGTGAGTGTTATGCTCACCTTTTTGTACCTTATCGCACAGGTTGCTTCCTCACAGCCAGTAGCAGTGAGCCCATCTTTTGAAACTGAGCCGGTTGTATCTAAGGGTGATGCCGCTGATGACTCGGTAATCTGGGTTAATTCAGTCAATGTTGCTCAATCGATGGTTTTGGGAACTGATAAAAAAAGTGGTGTGTACGCCTATGCAATGGATGCAAAAACGTTGGGCTACAGTAAACTTGGCAAAATCAATAACATTGATAGCCGCACTATCGGTGAGTACAGTTTTATATTTGCTTCAAATCGTACTCAACAGTCTGTTGACGTATGGATCTTACGCAATCAAGCCATCTCTGACAGCATTGCTAAAGGCGCTTTTTCCCTCCCCGTAGATCGCTCTATGCAGGGCCAATCGGAGATCAATATCTATGGAATCTGTGCTGGTATTGACCCTGAGCTGGGACTTCTCGCTTTTGTGACAGAGGATGAGGGGCCTAGAGTTGAAGTTTGGCAATACAGTGCTGAGGGATTAAGCCTGATTCATACCTTTGATAATGGTGGCGAATCTGAAGGTTGTGTTTATGATGATGAAAATCGAACTTTGTTTATCTCTGAGGAAGAGGTAAATGGTGTATTACGAGCCTATCAGGTCAGCGCAGCATTAGATTTTAGTCAGCCCATCGTTGTTGATTCACGACAGAGCGGCATTAATGGCGATCCAGAGGGCGTCACTCTCTACAAAACTAGCCCGACTGGTGGTTACATCATTTTGTCATCTCAGGGAGATTCAAAATTTAACCTTTACCAACGTAAGCCTCCTTATGATTATTTGGGCAGCTTTATTGTAATCGATAGTCAACCAATAGATGGTACTGTGATCGACGGGACGTCCATTACCGATGGCATTGACGCTGTTAATATCAGCTTCAATAAAGATTTTCCTGAGGGGCTTATCGTGCTACAAGACAACGATAATATGCAGGGCAAACGTAAAAAGAGACAAAACTTTAAGTATGTTTCCTTTGCAAAGGTGTTAGACACGCTGCAGTTACGATAGATTATCTTGCAAAGTTAAGATTGCCCTGATCAATAAGCGCCAGTACTGATTATTACCTAGCACTGGCGCTATTGGTTATCCAAAGAGTTTGATAGGGGTTCATCATTATCACGGACTCAGAGTCATTAAAACAATTACTGCTGATAAGATCATACCATGTTTCGTTATCGATCAAATTGATATCAGACAACATTAATTGCTATGGTTTTGCACTGATATTACTGACAGAGAAAATACTCTGTTCCCTATTGAGACCCTGCCGTCAGAAGCTGAATAATTTAGAGCCAAGATGCAGTGTGAACCGTGTTGCATTAGGATGAAAAGCTGGTTGATTGCTTCTACTGGACTTCCCCCCGTATGGTTGACAACTTCGAGCTATTCTTTGAGCATAGGAGAAAACGATATGAGCAATCAACGATACACGCCAGAATTTAAAGAAGAAGCCGTTCGGCAAATCATCGAAAGAGGTTATAGCGTAGCAGAAGTTTCTGAAAGACTCGGAGTTTCTGGCCATAGTCTGTACAACTGGGTCAAAGCCGTTAAGCCGAGTAAAAACGAGCAACAAACTGAAGAATTGAACGAAGCAAAGAAAGAAATTCTTGCCCTTCGTGCTCAATTGCGTCGCGCCGAAGAGGAGCGTGATATATTAAAAAAGGCCGCGCGGTACTTTGCCGTAAACCCAGAGTAAAGTACCGGTTTATTCACGAGAATTGTCGGAAATACAGCGTACGAACACTGTGTAAAATACTTGCTGTATCACGTACAAGGTTTTATTGCTGGTTGAGAAGCCCTTTGAGTGATCGTGAAAAAGAAGACAAACGCTTGTTGGAATTGATCCAATACTCCTATGAAGCATCAGGTCGTGTTTATGGATCACCCAGAATTCATCTTGATTTGCGTGAAATGGGGGAATTAGTGAATGTAAAGCGTGTCGCCAGGATTATGCGTGACAATGGAATCCGTGCTGTCTACGGCTATAAAAAGCCTAGAGGCATTTATGGTAGGCCATCCATCATTTCAGCCAATCGACTTGAACGGCAGTTTACTTTTAGTCAGTCAGATCAAGCTTGGGTAACAGACATCACTTATATACGAACCTGGCAAGGCTGGCTTTACTTAGCGGTTGTTATTGACTTGTTCTCCCGCAAAGTAATCGGTTGGTCAATGCAGCCAACACTGGCTAAAGAACTTGTGCTTGATACATTGTTGATGGCGGTATGGCGTCGTAGGCCTATTCACTCTGTTATCATTCATTCCGATCAAGGTTCGCAATATGGAAGTGACGATTGGCTACGTTTCTGCAAACAGCATAATTTGGAGCCAAGCATGAGTCGCAGAGGAAATTGTTGGGACAATGCTGTCGCAGAATCTTTCTTTAGTAGCCTCAAGAAAGAACGAATTAAAAAGCGAATCTATAAAACACGTGATTTGGTCAGAGCAGATGTCTTCGATTACATCGAAATGTTTTATAATTCTAGTAGGCGCCATAGCCATCTCGGCGGCGTCAGCCCAGAGGCATTTGAAGCAGCCTCATTTTGAGCTTTGAATCTGTCAAGCAAACACGGGGAAGTCCAACCAAGGGATAAGTTTTTTCTTATCATGGTCAATACCCCCC
>CAXEWB010000245.1:0-4436 GCA_963999835.1 uncultured Cellvibrionales bacterium
CCAGTACAATTCGTACCCTGTGACTGTAATGGGAACTTGGATCGGAAAATAATGTCATTGATGAACGTCGCAAAATAGCCTCTTATTTTTTTAATTTTGATGATTTTTAGAAAGACTTGGTTAGTGTTGGCAATTTTCAAAGAACGATGACGAAAATTGCCAAAAAACTAATGAATTCCTTTCTGGTACTCTCGATTGAGCAATAACACAGGAACGAGCAATAAAAGCAAAAATAGAAGTACCATTCTTCCAATATGTTTTCGTTCTTCAGCCATAGGTTCAGCCACATAAGTCAAAAAGTTAGTAAGATCATAGACTGCTTGATCATATTCTTCAGGATTCATAGTTCCCGAAGTGACCAAATTAAATTGTCCACAGGGGTCCTCAAGTAAGTCTTGACCTGTTAGCAAGTCTCTTTTTATACCACCATTTGCTGCCATTACTGGACCGGGAGCACATGCCTGTAAACCCTGAAGATCCAATAATGCATGAGGCATACCCACATCTTTGAATACCCGATTATTCACGCCTAATGGCCGTTTTGGGTCTGCGTAAAAATTTCTCAGATAGGTATAGAGCCACTCTGGGGAGCGAGACCGGGCAACTAGGGTTAGATCAGGTGGTGTAGCGCCAAACCAATCTTTAGCCTTATCTGCAGGCATAGCAATATCCATTAATTCTCCGATCTTCTGACCACTGAAAACCATATTGTCCATCATCAGACCATGGGGGATCCGCAAATCATCTGCTACCCGCTCCCAGCGTGAGTATTTAAACGAATGGCAACCCATGCAGTAATTGACCGCTATTTTAGCCCCACTCTGAAGCGAGGCGTAATTAGTCAATTCGGCTTTAAAGGGGTCACAGTCGACTGTACCACAAGATTTACCACTTTCTGCGCCCACTGCCTTGAGGGGAATCACTACCATTAGCAAGACTACTGACAATGCGCCTAATGACTTCCAAAAACCCATACCGCCATCCATGGTGATCCTATCAGGCTCTGGCTTGGTTCTCTCATAACGGGTCCAGAAGTAGATACCAATAAAGTATCCGAAATAGAGTACTGTGCAGATTTGCGCTAATAGCGTGCGTGCATCCGTTGGTGCTTTAACACCGAGATAACCAAGAATGATGAAGGAGGCAACGAATACCAAAATGGCAATCCTGCTTATGATGCCTTTGTAACGCATCGAGCGAACTGGACTTCTATCAAGCCATGGCAACACGAACAATATGGCTATTGCGGCTGCCATTACAATAAAGCCACCCAGTTTATCTGGCACTGCACGCAACATTGAGTAAAAGGGTGTGAAGTACCAAACTGGCGCAATATGCTCCGGTGTTTTCAATGAGTTAGCAATTTCAAAGTTAGCATGCTCAAGGAAATATCCGCCCATTTCCGGCATAAAGAACAGAATTGCACAAAACACAAACAGGAAAACAACAATTGGCACCAAATCATGAACAACAAAGTAGGGATAGAAGGGTATACCGTCTATTGGATTACCGTCCTTGTCCTTGTATTTCTTGATGCTCACGCCATCTGGATTATTAGAACCCACATCGTGCAGAGCAATAATGTGCATGACAACTAAAGCCAATAATATGATTGGCATTGCCACCACATGCAGAGACATAAAGCGATTAAGAGTGATACCTGAAATCAGATAATCACCTCGGATCCATTGCACAATGTCCTCTCCAACCACTGGTATGGCACCAAAAAGGGAAATGATCACCTGAGCACCCCAATAGGACATCTGGCCCCATGGCAATACATAGCCCAGAAACGCTTCCGCCATAAGCACCACATAGATTGTCATACCAAAGATCCACACCAGCTCCCTCGGGGCTTTGTAGGAACCATAGATAAGACCTCTAAACATATGCAGGTATACAACGATAAAGAACGCTGAAGCACCCGTAGAATGGGCATAGCGAATAATCCAACCCAACTCAACATCACGCATAATATATTCAACCGAGGCAAAGGCTCGCTCTGCCGAACCCTCATAACTCATCAGCAACCAAATACCTGTCACCAGCTGAATAACCAATACCACTATGGACAGAACGCCAAAGAAGTACCAAAAGTTAAAGTTCTTAGGCGCATAGTATTCGGCCATATGCCTATTCCACTCGCGCTTGAGTGTAGGCATGCGGGAATCGAGCCAAGCGGCAAAACTAGGTTTACTACTCATTACGCCACCTCCGGATCTATGCCAATAATTAAGACATCGTCAGATTCATAACTGTAGGGAGGTATCTCCAAATTTGTCGGTGCAGGAACACCTGAAAGAACACGCCCGGAAAGATCAAATTTTGACCCATGACAGGCGCAGAAAAACCCACCTAGCCATGCATCACCACCCAGATCGGCGGCCCCAACATCAGGTCTATACATAGGTGCACAACCTAGGTGTGTACACAAACCAACCAACACCAATACATCCTCCTTACCCTCAGGTGATCGAGCACTACCAGAAATATAAGTGGGTTGATTGGCATTTTTAGAATCAGCATCTTTGAGATCAGCGGCTTGAATCTGCTCAATATCAGCCAATGACTCTGGACTGCGGCGTACAATATAAACCGGCTTGCCACGCCACTCGACAACGATGCGACCTCCGGTCTCTAACTTAGAAATATTCACTTTAACTGGGGCACCAGCTGCTTTAGCCTTGGCACTGGGTTGCCAAGATGCAACGAAGGGTACTGCTGCCCCAACAACACCGGCACCCCCTACTACGCCTGTAGCACCCAATAGAAATTTACGGCGGCTTTGGTTGACACCGTCACTGCTCATGAAGCTCTCCCTGATGAAAGTTGGAATGTAGATCACGCTGATTAGCATGACATATTAAAGCGGTGCCTATCATAGCCTAACGGTGCATTTTTAGCAATACTTGAGATAGGAATAAATAGGCTAAGTTGTTGATTTTTATGTATAAAAAAACCCGACCAGAAAGTCGGGTTCGTAGAAAAAATGTCGATTTATCGCTTCGAGAACTGTGGTCGCTTTCGCGCTTTGTGTAAACCAATCTTTTTTCGCTCAACCTGACGAGCATCACGTGTTAAGAATCCTGCTTTTCGCAACGATGGACGCAGGTTCTCATCATACTGCACTAAAGCTCTGGCGATACCGTGACGAATAGCGCCTGCTTGACCAAAACTACCACCGCCGGCAACAGAAATATTGGCATCAAATTTTTCTGTCAACTCAACAACTTCAAATGGCTGTCGAACAATCATCCTGGCAACTTCTCGGCCAAAGTAGGTATCTAAGGAACGGTCGTTTACAGTGATTGCACCAGTTCCAGTCTTGAGGAACACTCGAGCTGCTGATGTTTTCCTGCGGCCAGTGCCATAATATTGTGTATCTGCCATAATCTTTAATCCGTTACAGGTCTAATTGCTGAGGTTGCTGGGCAGTATGAGGATGCTCAGGGCCAGCATAAATTTTCAACTTTCTAAACATTTCACGGCCCAGAGGACCTCTAGGTAACATGCCCTTTACAGCGGATTGGATGACGCGCTCAGGCGCTTTATCGACCAGTTCCTGAAAGCTAATATCCTTGATTCCACCGGGGTATTCGGTGTGGGAATAATAAATTTTATCAGTCGCCTTATTGCCAGTGACTGCGACCTTTTCTGCATTGACTACAACAATATAGTCACCAGTATCAACATGAGGCGTGAATTCAGGTTTATGTTTGCCACGTAACCGCGACGCAACTTCTGATGCCAGACGACCTAAAGTTTTACCCTCTGCGTCGACGACGTACCAGTCACGTTTTACCGATTCTGCATTTGCACTGTATGTTTTCATTGGTTTCCGTTTAAACTTTGGGGTGTCGCAAAAAAGGGGGCGAATTGTAAAGATCCCTGTGGCCTATTACAAGACCTGAGGGCTATAAAAATTAACTTTTTTCAACACTTGCGTTAGCAAATTGGCAGATGCATCAAAAATCTAGCCTGTTAATGAAAACATACAAACCATGACCCACTATTTTGATTGATGAGGACGCGCCAAATAGTCATAGCTTTGCATTTCCAAGAGGCGGCTTTTAGTGCGCTCAAATTCAAACGCCAAATTACCACCCACATAAAGCAACTCAATGGTTTGGGCAGCTGAAATTATAAGTTTTACATTGCGATCATAGAACTCATCCACTAGATTGATAAATCGCCTCGCTGAATCATTATTTTCACCACCAAGCAAGGGCACATCTGTGATCACAACTGCATGAAACTCAAGTGCTATGTCAATGTAATCGTTTTGACTGCGGGGACCTTCGCAAATAGATGAAAAATCAAACCATACAATATCACTGGACAGCTTCATCACAGCGATAGCTCTCCCACCTATCTGCAGGTCAATATCCTCAGCAACGGAGGCATCAGTGGCTCTTAGATTTTCAAAAATTAACTCA
>CAXEWB010000246.1:0-3780 GCA_963999835.1 uncultured Cellvibrionales bacterium
CTTCGCGGCCACAGGATTGGGCATTACAGGCGCTGATCCAGTAGGTGTGATCACCCTCTTCAGCCTCTACCACAACCCGGGTCTGATCTACCCACCACCAGCATATCCAAAGTGTCCACCATGCAACATCGTGTGCGCATACCCATTCTGTAGTTGTCTGTTGTTGAATTTCGGGGGTAAAGCTAAAGGTGGTTGATACCCACAATTGACCCTCAGCACTGTCGATCTGATGTTCGGCGCCCAGGTTACTGCGCACTTTGTAGTAGGTGACAGTGCCTATCTGCGGTGCCTGCCAAGTGAGGGTGCGCTGATTGGATACACTGGCTTCGCCACCGCGCAGGTTTCTGACTGCTCCGGGTGTGCGCTGTATGTCAATACTGACCTCGGGTTCGCTGTAGTTACTGCAACCGCTGGTATTACAGGCACGCACCCGATAGCGGTAGGTGCCATCATTCTTATCACTCGCGCTATACTGGGTTTGGGTTAAATTATCAATGCCGGTTCGGTCATTCTCCAGCAGTTGATACTGATCAGTCACGCCATTTGGTGCTTGCCAGGCTAGTTTGTAATTGCCATTGGCTGGGTCGAGATCGAAAAACGCTAACCCAGTGGGTGTAGTTGGGGCATTGAGCATAGTAACACTGTGTTCGACCGTGGCCGGACCACAGTTGAGATTGCCATTGGCAAAGCGATTACAGGCACGCACACTGTAGTGGTATTCACCATCGGGGTTGGTAAAGGTGTATTCGAAAGCCGTGCCCGCATCAATAGCCGTCTCCCAACTGTTATGGGGACTATGGCTGGTTTTTATTTGGTAGAGGTCGACTCTGCCGCTTTGAGGTTCTGTCCAGTATATCCAATAGTATCCGGAGCTATTGTTTTGGCTATCGCCGCCGAGGAATTGGGGGACGCTGGGCGTATGTAGCACTTCGGCACTGTGCAGGCTACTCCAATCACTGCAAACCATCTGATTGCAGGCGCGCACTCGGTAATCATACTGGCCATCTTCTAAATCAGTCTCGGTGTAGGCGAGTTCTGTCTGTTCCGACACCACTATTTGCCCATTGCGCTCTAACTGGTAGTGGGTAGTGGTAGCGGATGATGCGGACCAACTGATCTCATAGCTACCGGTGGTGCTGGTCAGGGGGACCGTTAACTGACTGATCACTTCGGGTCTAAGGGCAACCTGTACATTGATATTGTGAGTCCAGTCACCACAGCCAATCACTTGTAAACAAGCACGCATGCGGTAGGTGTAGACACCTTGATCTTGATCACTCACTGCATAGGTATTGGCGCGGTTATCTTCAAGGATAATTGATCGCCAGGTCTGGCCATTGTCCAAGCTATCCTCTATTTCATAGCTGATGCTAAGTACTGTCCCTGCCGAGTTAATATCCCCTATTTGCTGCCACTGTAAGAAATAAGTACCGTCATCATCCACAGCATCATGGGAGGTGCCCTCGGAGGCCACTGCAACAAAGCCCGAGGGTGTACCCGGAGGCAGTATCTCAATCACAGTAGAGGGTGAGCTGTAGTCACTGCAACCGCTACTGTTACAGGCTGCCATACGAAAACGGTAGGTGGCCGGTGTATCTGTACCATCCGTCACATAGGCACTACGAGTTAAGGGAATAGAACTGGGCTTGCCAGAGTAACTGTTTACCGGTGCATCCTGCCAGTCATCACTGTTAACCGATTGTTGTAATCGAATAGATTCAATGCGTCCATCGCCATAGCCCAGCTCTGCCACAAAGGCGCCACGACTAATCGCGGGTACCTGTATAGTATCGGGTACCGCTGGCACCTTTAATACAGTTGTATACCTATAGTCGCTAGTATCACTGCAACCAGTTTCATTACAGGCGAGCACACGATAGCGGTAGTGACCATCGTTATGGGTTTGGGGCACTGTTAGTTCAGATCCGCTGCTGAGGAGCTGATCGCTGCTGTATTGGGGCGCGTGGGGAGGCGCAACGTAGTCGGCTTCGCCAATATAGAGCTTATAGTGGGTGACGCGACGGCTTTGGCCATCCCATTGTACGGTAAAATCAGGATCACCATTATTTTGTTTGTTCTCAATGCGCAGATTGGTGGGAGTGGCGGGAAGGCCCAACACGCGAGTTTCTTGCGTTGTCTCACTACAGCCGGCCATATTACAGGCTTCAATGCGATGCCGGTGGTCGCCGTCTCTATAATTGCCCGATTCGTCTTTGTGGATAAACTCAGTACGATAATTACCTGCACTATCCTTGTCATTTCTGAGGATAGTCCTTACGCTCTCTTCCTCTTCACGGTACTGACCCTCTTGCCCTAGTTGATTATTATCAGCTCGACTGGAGTAGACCTTGTAATGATCTACCCAAGTACTCTGATGTGCCCAGACCAGATAATAACTACCATCGGCTAAATTGGCTTTCTGGTCAATACGCACATCGCTGGGGGTATTGGGGACTGATAGGACTGAAGTTTCCAAGTCGCTAGACCAACCACCACAATAGGCATCATTACAGGCCTGAACTCTATATTGATAGTGACCGTCGCCAGCGCCTAGGGCACATAGATTATCCTCTGACTCATGCTCATATTCATTAAAGTCGCATTGCGAGTTATTTTTTCCACGTGTAATCGTGACTTCATTGCCAAAGCTGCTACCACCCCAAGGCTTAGTAGATCGCTTTAAATTGTAGTGGCTAATATAGTCGGCTTGCCGATTACTGCTCCAGGCTACCGTATAAGTAGCGTCATCGTTGTGCACAGGCTCGAGCTGTTTGTTGGTTATGGCTAAACCCGTAGGGGTCTGAGGCCGAACAGTGAGAATTTTTACCACACTAGAAAAATCAGACTTTGTACAACCTGACTTATTACAGGCCTCTACTTTATACTTGTAGTGACCATCCTGATTGCCCTTTATTTCATACCTAAGGTAACCAGTCCCATCACGATGTTCTGGTTCAATAGGTTTAGGCGTTTTAGGGGTATAGTTATCACTACCATAATCAGCCCTCCACACGTGGAGATTGTAGCTTTCCACAGCGCCTTGACCGTTCCATCTTAGGGCAAAATCGGTATTCATTACATGGGTATGCTCAAACACTCCCTTGCCTTTATCTGACGCTACCTCACCATTAATTTTCCATGTGGGTTTTCTTGGTTTTTGCAGTACTTCAACTTCTAGGTCATCTGAAGAACATTTTTTTTCCTTATAACAAGCCTCGACAACATACTTATAGGTGCCATCACCAAGGTTTGTTTGATCAAGCTCAAAAGGGGTTGTATCTTGTTCCTCCCCATTGCGCTTAATGGTATAGGTGTAATCATCGGTGAAGTCAGGATGAGCAACGTCAGACCAAGTAATTTTAAAGTCTTTAACAGTACGGTCGGCCCTGTCACTGACTTTTAGGCCCAGGTCAGGCATAACCACTTCAATCTGTGAACTTTCAAGCCAAGCACCACAGTGATTGTCAGAATAACTGCCTCGGCAGGCGCGCACCTCGTATATGTATTTTCCCGGTGGCGTGCCTATGGTTTTTTCTGTTAGATCCGAAACATCGTAAATAATACTTGCTTCATCGTTATCCTTATCAACCTTAGACTGCTTAATCTGATATCGGTCGGCATGGCTCACCTGAGACCAACTAAGATTAATTTTGTTATCTTTGTAAGATGCCGACAAATATTTGGGCTTTTCGGGTGGTAAAACAGTTACCTCTTGGGCAGTTTCTTTTTGTATTGTTGTTTTTACAAACACATAAATCCACTCCCTATTTGGATCACAAC
>CAXEWB010000247.1:0-5304 GCA_963999835.1 uncultured Cellvibrionales bacterium
AAGGTTCTGATTTCACGTTGGATAATAGATAGACCAAGATTGTGAAAGGTAGAAACCGTGATTCCTTTGCCTTGTGAATTGGGCATAAGCTTGGTGACACGCTCTTTCATCTCACGGGCTGCTTTGTTGGTAAATGTAACCGCAAAAATACTTTGCGCCGGTAGTTTGCAGCGTTCGATTAGGTAGGCAATTTTCCTTGTAATAACCGAGGTTTTACCACTGCCTGCGCCGGCCAGTACCAGCAATGGGCCGTCTATATATTTCACAGCTGCCTGCTGTTGTGGATTTAAATTGTGTGACATTAGATGACTAGGCTAAGTTGGTAATGGCGTTGTGTTTTGTTGCAAGTTGATCCAAAGAGCTTTTAAGTTTACTAAGCTTTTGTTGTTCTTTTGCGACGACCTCAGCCGGTGCGTTGGCGACAAATTGACTGTTGCCTAACTTGATCGAGAGTTTTTCAACGTCTGTGGTCAGTTTTTCAATTTCTCGATCCAATCGACTCAACTCAGCTTTGATATCAATTAAGCCTTCCATGGGAACCAGTATCTCTAGGTCTCCTGCCAAGGCCGTTGCACTGAGGGGTGCGTCATCGGGATTATCTAGCCATTCAATGGTGTCGAGATTAGCCAATTTACACAGATACTGGTGGTTTGATTCCAGTCTCTGTTGGTCCAGTTTACTGCCTTTAGTCATATAGAGAGGTAAAGTTGTGGCCGGAGAGATATTCATTTCTCCGCGTACGTTACGAATACCAATAATCACGGTTTTTACCCATTCGATTTCTTCTATGGCAGATTGATCGATCTTCGTACTATCGGCAACAGGGTAGGGCTGTTGCATAATGGTGGTACTATCTTTATCCACTTCGATATCCGCCAATTCAGCTATATTTTGCCAGATCTCCTCAGTGATAAAGGGCATGATTGGGTGTGCGAGACGCAGGATAGTTTCCAATACTCTTATCAGAGTTCGGCGAGTGCCGGCCTGCAGTTTGGGGTCATTATCCTCATCCCACAGAACTGGTTTGGATAATTCGAGATACCAGTCACAGTACTCATTCCAAATAAAGTCATACAGCGCTTGAGCGGCGAGATCAAAGCGATAGCTATCAATAGCTGAGGAAACATCTTTTTCGGCTTGCTGTAAACGCGAAATAATCCAGCGATCTGCGAGGCTCAGTTGGTAGTTTTCACTGTCGCTGCTTTGAGCACAATCTTGTCCCTCAGTATTGATCAATACATAGCGGGCGGCATTCCATAGTTTATTGCAGAAATTGCGGTATCCCTCGAGACGTTTCATATCCCAATTGATATCGCGACCTGTTGAGGTCAGTGCGCAGAGGGTAAAGCGAAGAGCATCGGTACCATGAGGTTCAATGCCATTTTTAAATTGTTTTCTGGTGCGATTGGCAATTTTTTGTGCTTGCTGGGGTTGCATCATATTGCCTGTGCGCTTTTCTACCAGTGCCTCGATATCAATACCATCGATCATATCCAGAGGGTCTAGTACATTACCTTTGGATTTGGACATTTTTTGCCCCTGCTCATCGCGAATCAAGCCGGTAACATAAACAGTTTTAAAAGGTATCTGAGGTTGGCCGTCAGCATCTTTAACAAGATGCATAGACATCATGATCATTCTTGCAACCCAAAAGAAAATGATATCGAAACCAGTGACAAGCACACTGGTAGGATGGAATGTTCTCAGACGTTCTGTGTTATCGGGCCAGCCCTGGGTGGCAAAGGTCCACAAAGCAGAGGAGAACCACGTATCCAACACATCGTCATCTTGAGTTAGTGCTGTATCACCCAGTTGATACTTCTTCCGGACTGCTTGTTCAGAGTTTCCGACGTAGGCCTTTCCAGACGAGTCATACCAAGCGGGAATACGATGGCCCCACCAAAGTTGGCGCGAGATACACCAGTCTTGAATATTATTCATCCAAGAAAAGTACATATTTTCATACTGTTTGGGGACAAAGTTAATCTGACCTGTTTCAACAGCTGAAATCGCTGGTCCCGCCAGTTTTTTTGCATCCACATACCATTGATTGGTAAGCAGAGGTTCAATCACTACGCCACCCCGATCACCATAGGGCACTGTCATATCATTTTCTGTGATTGATTCTAAAAGCCCCAATGCTTCCATGTCGGCAATAATTTCTCGGCGTGCGACAAAGCGTTCCATGCCTTGGTATTTACTGGGAATACTAGCGTCTAATTCACTGTTTTCACTGCCATTGGCATTACAGCATTCAGCACTGGTACGAATCTCCGCATTGGTAGTGAGTATATTAATCATGGCCAGTTGGTGTCGCTGACCTACCTCGTAGTCATTAAAGTCATGAGCAGGTGTGATTTTTACGCAACCTGTACCTTTCTCCACATCAGCGTATTCATCACCGATAATGGGGATGGTTCGTCCCACTAGAGGCAGTACAACAGAGGCGCCAATCAGGTTGGAATAACGAGGATCTTTAGGGTTCACGGCAACCGCAGTGTCACCAAGCATAGTTTCCGGTCTGGTAGTGGCTACAACAATGTAATCTTTACCTTCCGAAGTTTTTACGCCATCGGCCAGAGGATAGCAGAAATGCCACATCTTACCCTTAACTTCACGGTTCTCAACTTCCAAATCTGAAATGGCAGTATGTAATTTAGGGTCCCAATTAACCAATCGTTTGCCGCGATAAATAAGTCCATCTTCATAGAGACGAACAAATACTTCTTGAACAGAGCGATAGAAGCTGTCATCCATAGTGAAGCGTTCACTATCCCAATCTACGGAGTTGCCCAGACGTCTCATCTGTTGGGTAATAGTGTCGCCGGACTGTGCTTTCCACTCCCATATTTTTTCAATAAATGGCTCCCGTCCCAATGCTTCTCGACCGGGCTTTTCTTCGGCGGCGAGTTTACGCTCCACTACCATCTGTGTTGCTATACCGGCGTGATCAGTTCCCACTTGCCAGAGAGTATTTTTCCCACGCATACGGTTGTAGCGAATAAGCGCATCCATAATACTGTGTTGCAAGGCATGGCCTATATGCAGGCTGCCTGTAACATTGGGTGGGGGAATAACGATACTGTAGGGCTCGCCATTACCAGTGGGTGAGAAATAGCCTCGGTTCTCCCACTGTTTGTACCACTTGCTCTCAATATCTTGTGGGGCGAATGTTTTATCCATTTTTAGCTCGTTACTCTTTTAACGGGTGACTGATGTTAGATTCGCAGTTTGATCTAGCATGTTGATTGTCTGTTTTGGATGGTCATCAATTATAAGTGCTGGTGGTTCTGGGGGCTAGGCTTGCTGACAAAAACTGCGGTTGTAATTATTTAGAGAGCTGTTTTGTTAGATCGTGAAAACTTAAAGGGTAACCGCGCTCTTTGTAAAACCGAAAATTGTCACGTTTTGCTTGCTCATACTCCGTCTGTTGATAAATAACCTCTATGACTCGCTCAAAGCGACTGAACCAGTTGGGAATTTGCGCTTGCAGATTAATGAGTATTTGATGATGATCCATTGGTTCGGGTTCGCTGACAATAGCCACAGGGTGGTGATTGGCTCCACAGCCATGGGGAATAAATGCTGTGGGCTCAAATTCCCACAGCATATTGTCCAGGTTGTCAGAACTCTTTTTATCTGGCACCAAGCACAGAACCTCCTGTCCAAGCTTATGAGCCTTTTTAATTAACTGACATACCAGTTTTAGTGCGGCCTGTTGGTCACCACTCAGTTTATAAAAGCCAATATTTGTCATCGCCCGCGAGTCCTTAAAACGCTTTGCTTCGCAGATAGTCCATTAGCAGGGGAACAGGGCGACCTGTTGCGCCTTTATTTTTACCTGAGACCCAAGCAGTCCCCGCTATATCGAGATGAGCCCATTGATACGCTTTGGCAAATCGAGCGAGGAAACAGCCTGCAGTTATGCTTCCGGCATAAGGACCTCCTATATTAGCCATATCGGCAAAGTTGCTACTAAGTAGTTGATCATATTCTTCCCACAGGGGTAGTTCCCACACGCGATCACCACTGCGAGTTCCGCTGGTAATTAAATCGCTGCCCAATGCTTCATCATTGGTCATCATGCCCGAGGTCTCTTTGCCTAATGCGCCGATAACTGCCCCTGTTAGGGTGGCAATATCAATCACTGTGTCGGGTTTGAATCTTTGCGCATAGGTCAGTGAGTCACAGAGTATAAGTCTACCCTCAGCATCGGTATTTAAAATTTCAATGGTTTGACCAGACATGCTAGTGACTACATCACCGGGCTTTGTAGCATGCCCGTTGGGCATATTTTCGGTTGCTGGGATAATGCCCACAACATTGATGGGCAGTTGCGTTTCTATGAGGGCGTTCATGACGCCGAGAACTGATGCGCCGCCGCACATATCAAATTTCATTTCATCCATGCCGCGGCCCGGTTTGAGACTAATTCCTCCCGAATCGAATGTCACAGCCTTACCCACTAGAACAACAGGCTTGCTTTTGGCCTTACCACCTTGGTAGTTGATAACAATCAATTTCGGCGGAGTATCAGTGCCGGCAGCAACGGAAAGCAGGCTATTCATCTTAAGCTTTTTCATCTGTGCAGCATTAAGTATGGAAGTACTAACTTTCACTTTGCCTTGATTATTACTGGCTATTTTCTTTGCCTGATTAGCAAGATAGCTGGGTGTACAGATATTGGCAGGTAAATTGCCCAGTTGGCGGGCAGTATTCATTCCGTTGCCAACAGCGGCTCCAAATTTGAGTCCATATCTTACGGCTTTGAGAGTGGAAGGCTCTGATGTCCACAAATTCACAGATTTCAAGGCGATGGCTTTGACTTTGTTAGTTTTGCTATAGCTGTAAAATGAACTCGTAATACTTCTAGCAACCAGAGAAGCTAGCCATTCGAAATCATTGGAGCCTGTATCCCCAGGTTCTTGTATAAATCCTTCGCCCAGCCAAGTCGCAGCCTTTGCAGGGGTCCTACTGAGCACTTGAGCTGCCTGCTTAATTGTCTTGATAATTCTTTGTGACGAGTTATTGCCATCAGTTCCAACGAGAAGAAGTCGTTTGATACCTGACTCAGGAAGGTTCAATAATAGTGTTTGGCCAGACTTTGCGGTAAATTCTTTGGATTTTATCAGTGAGTTGATAAGCCCGTTGAATGATTTATCGATAATTTTAGCGCTGTTGTTAAGTTGTGACCCGGTTGCCAGAATGAGACAATCGGTTTTCAGGTCTGACAGTTTTGAGCTAGATGCAGTAAACTTCATAGATATATCCATAACCAACGTTGTAGCAGAGTGAAAAACATGT
>CAXEWB010000248.1:0-2747 GCA_963999835.1 uncultured Cellvibrionales bacterium
CGGGGGTCTCTTTTAGAAGATCCTCAAACAGCGCTTCAGTACTCACAGCCTGCACTTTGCTCGCCTGTTGTTCCAAATGCCCAAACTGCTCCTTAAACCAGCGTACGATCCAATAACCCCGTTGCACCATCATTTCAATAGTGTAATGGTCGGGTATTAAACTGGGGTAAGCGGGATGAAAACGGATAACCTCTTGGTACTGATGCGTATTGATATTAAAGGTTGCTGTGGTGCCATAACTCAAACTCGCAGTCTTTTCATCTAAGCAACCACTGCCCACTACTTCACAGCTTTTATCCGAAGCAGAAGCAATCACGGGTAGACCCTCTGGTATACCGGTTTCCTTTGCCGCGTTAGCAGTGATCATGCCAATAGTACTGCCTGCCGGCACTAAGTCTGGCACCATAGACGGCTTAATTGATAGGGCTCGCCACTTCCAATTCTTATCTTTTGCCCATTTAAGGCGCTTAAAATCAAAGGGTAAATAGCCTACCTGGCTGGCAATCGCATCGCGGTAACAGCCAGTCAGCTTGTAATTGTGGTAGCCCAATAGCAGTAAAAATTTATCGACACGCAGCCAAAGCTCTGGCTGATGCTCGGCAAGCCAGTTGGATTCAGCCTGTTGTTGGAAATGTTTAGCTGAGTTTTTGGCGCCTATAAGGTTGGTAATAAAAGAGGTAAAAAACCCAACCTTTGGCGTTGTTTGCGCTTGTCGTTGGTCTAGCCAAGTAATGGCAGGGCATAGCGGCTGGCCCTCTTTATCAAGGGCAATCACTGTGCCTCTTTGGGTGGTGACTGATAGGGCTTTAATGTGCTCCCGCGGAAAATCTAACTGGGGCCACAGTTGCTGGCAGGCTTCACAAAGAGAGGACCAGAAGTAATCTGCTTGCTGTTCTGCCCAACCCGGCTGGCTGGAGAAGTAAGGTTCTATTTCAACTTTACTTTTGGCAATAAGTTCGCCGTTATTATCAAAGATCATAGCGCGAATACTTTGCGTGCCATTGTCTATAGCGAGCAGGTAATCAGTTGCGGATTCACTCATTAATTGCCCCTCTTATTTAACACCGGCTATTAGTTTTGCGGTAGACTGTAGTGCTGTTGCCAGATTTTATTGTATCGTGCCAGTTCAATTTGCCATTGATGTTGTGTCCAGCCCAGCTCCTTGCAACACAGATCTTTCAGTTGTCCGAAAAGCATCTCACCACCTCGGGGTAATAACATACCCAATCTGCTGCGACGCAACAGCAGATCGTCGAGATGAATCACCGCTTCGTAACGCAGCGCCCACTGGCATTCGGCCATACAGAAAAATGTTTCACCTATAAGTTGGCACTGCTCAGGCTGCGCTTCAGCAAGTAGCGTTTGTATGGCACTACCATAGCGACCCAAAAGTCGCTGCGCCCATTTAATATCATTTAACTGCAAATCCTTAGGAGTAATACCAGGTTCAGTAAAGACTCTCTCATCGGTGAATGGTAGTGCCTCTGGCAGTCGCGATTTTGCTGCATTTAGAGCATCAAGTGCTATTAACCTAAAGGTGGTCAATTTGCCTCCAGTTACAGTGATCAAACCTTTATCAGACCACACGGCATGATCTCGACGCTCTTTCGATGGATCTTTAGATTTTTCAGAGCCAATAACTGGGCGCACACCAGCCCAGGTGGAGATAATATCTTCGCGTTGTAGATTCATAGTGGGGAATAGATGACTTAAGCCTCCCAAAAGATACTCTATTTCTGTTTCGGAGATACTTGCTTCTATATCTAAATCCTGAGGGTGATCCAAATCAGTTGTACCGATAACAGTGGTTCCCTCCCATGGATAGATATAGATATTACGCTTATCCTCTGGGTGCAGAAATGCTAAGACTTCTTCAACTAGACACAGGGCTTTGGGTACAACTAAATGACTGCCTCGCAGGGGTCTTATGCGTTTTTCAGCGTTGACATGGTTACGCAATTTATCTGCCCAAGCACCCGTAGCATTAATAACCACTGGGGCTCGGAGCTGTATTTCTTTATCTGTCTCAGGGTCATTAATCATCACACCCTGTACCTGCCCCTGTTCAACAAGCAAATCAGTGACTTTGATGTAATTCAAAGCAGCAGCGCCGGCGGCAATGCTTTCTTGGAGAACTCTCAGTACCAATCGACTATCATCGGCCATAGCATCTGAATAAAAGCAGGCACCGTTGATTTTGTTGACATCCAATCCTTTGAACCTTGTGCTCAAGTCTTGATTATTACTGTAGCAACGAGCGCGAATGCCGGCGATTAGATTATAGATGTATAGGGCTATAGTCATTGTCCAACGCCCAGGGAATAAATTTTTACCCAGCGAGAAGTAAAAGGATATGCGTTCTACTAATCCTGATGCTTCGCTGATTAATCGCTCTCTCTCTAGTAAGGAGTGCCGGGTTAAATTAATGTTTCCAGAGACTAGGTAACGCAGACCACCATGAACCATTTTTGAAGAACGGCTGGAAGTGCCCCAAGAGAAATCGCATTGCTCAAGCAACAATGCGCGATAACCGCGACGGGCCGCCTCGCGCAGTACACCTGCACCGGTTATACCGCCGCCAATTACAATAATATCCCAATAGAGGCTTTTTCCCTTTCTGAAGTCGTTGAGCAGTTCCCGTGGGGTAAAACCTAGTACTTTATCATCCATAGTATTATTCGCCTTTGTGTAGGGTTGTGGGTAGCAATTTACCGGGATTCATAAGTCCCTTAGGATCAAAGTAACCG
>CAXEWB010000249.1:0-9137 GCA_963999835.1 uncultured Cellvibrionales bacterium
AGATTGCCTCGTAGGTCCATCACTGGATTCTGAGGGCATGCCTAATGGAGCCGATGGAGCCGATGGAGCCGATGGAGCGGACGGAGCCGATGAGCCAGATGGAAGACTAACAGGATTATAGGATGGCATTTGGCAAGCACTCAGGAACAACGAAAGAAAAAGTACTAGAAGTTGTCCTTGCATGATCTGCATCTCCTTACTGAAATTCACTTTCTTACCTCTCAAGTATTGATGCTTGAAAAAATTCGCTGTGAACAGAGTCTACGGTTACACCATCCACTATTTTAGGCCTGTATCTGGCCTTGCGGAGATTTCGCCGCAGGTTTGCCAGTTGTTTATCGGTGATATCCTGCTCGGTATTGAAAACTTCAACATTTGATACCCTTCCAAGGTATGAGATGGTCAAGGATACTTCGATGGTCTTTTCATTAAGTGTTAAAGAGTTAGTCTCCTCTTTAGCGGGCTCACCTGTAAATTCTTCAATACTAAATTTGATAAGGGTTGGATTATCAAAGAGTGGAGGAGCTAATTTTTGTGGTGGATTCTCTTCGGTGAGTGAATCATTGGTCAGTGAATCAAAAGCCAATTTATAGGTCCTTTGGGCAGCCTGTTTCTGACCAAATATTAAATACCAGTCGCCCAGTTGAGCAATCGCAAGTGCTTGTTGCTGGTGATTATTTGTCTCTTGTGTAACAAGTGCTGCCACCACTTTCTCAAGGGCGCGTTTTCCTCGTTGATAGTGAAGGTGGGAACTGGTCAAACTCTGGTTGTTCATACTTGTTTCCCCGGTTGAAAAGGTGACTCCAGAGTTATTTTTATCACCGTGTTCTCTAATATGGTCTGCAAGTAGGTAATGAAGCGATGCTATTTTTTTGTACTGTTTAGCTTTCTCAAGGGGATCGGCATTGGCATCACTGGTTAAAATGGCATCTATAGTTTCACCTATGCGCTCGGCGACGATTAAATTTTCATAACCGCCACTGGTTGTTCGTTGATCATAGGTTTTTAAAAACCAGTTTAGTATCTCATCCAAAACGGGGATGAGTTTTGAACTGTTATTACCATGGGTTTGCCGATTAATGAAGTAGAGATTATCCAGCGCCTTTCGAGACTGTTTCCAGTTGCCTAAATAACTTTCCGTATCTGCAATTGATAGCAGGTAGGGGCGCTGAGATAGACTATAAAGGCCATTATTAATGCGTTCAATTTGCATGCCTTGCTCAAATGCTTGCTTAGCGTTTTGAAAGTCTTTTTGCACAATAAATGCACGTCCAAGACTCAAGTAAAGGTCCGACAATTGCTCAGAGTAGGCCCCTTGATCAGCTTCAACTAAGTCAATGGCATCAAGGTAATGAGAGGGTTGTGCAACCTCAACAGTTTTAATGTTGTCGGCATATGCAAAGCTGAGCAATAAATGTACGCAAAGTAGGCCAATAGCTAACGGTCTGCTAACGTTGCTGACACAGTTGTGGTTCTCTTTGGGCATGTACATAGGTTGTTCAATTTCCCATAAATTTCACTAACGGCAACTATTGAATGATTCCCATTTCCTTAGTTAATGGCTCATACCTGAGATTACTTTCTACTATCGTTCACAAGATTATCAATCACATTTATATCTATTATGCGTCAATTCTGACTATTTAGATGATAAAATCCCAGTTTTGTTCAAGTTGCAGGGGTAAATACATGTTGAACAAGCCGCTAGAGGGCCTCAGGGTTATCGAATTAGGGCAGTTGTTGGCGGGACCTTTCGCAGGTTGCATGTTGGGTTATTTTGGTGCTGAGGTGATCAAAGTAGAACCGCCGGGAGGAGACCCCATCCGAAATTGGCGAGAACTAAAAGAGGGCACTTCGCTGTGGTGGAGAAGTTTAGGGCGCAATAAAAAGTGTATCTCTTTGGATTTAAAGTCTGAACAGGGTCGAGATCTGGTTAGACAGTTACTTATAGACGCTGATATTGTTATCGAAAATTTTCGTCCCGGTGTCCTTGAGGAATGGGGTCTAGACCCCGATAGTATTCGTCAGCAAAACCCAAGATTAATCTATGCTCGCATTTCTGGTTATGGACAGACAGGCCCCTATTCAGAAAAGCCGGGGTTTGCCTCAGTCTGTGAGGCCATTAGCGGCTTTAGATACGTCAATGGTTACCCCGATGAGGTTCCTGTGCGGGCAAATTTGAGTACTGGTGATACTGTTTCAGGATTGCATGCAGTGATTGGTATTTTGATGGCCCTGCGCGCTAGAGATAACGCGGATGGTGAGCAGCAGATGCAGGTTGTAGATATTGCACTGTATGAATCGATGTTTAATCTACTGGAGGCGGTGATACCAGAGTACGATGGCGCAGGCCTGGTCAGACAGCCTTCTGGTACCACGGTAACCGGCATTGTCCCGACTAACACCTACCGATGCGCTGATGGTAAATATTTGGTCATTGGTGGCAATGGAGATTCTATTTTTGTGCGATTAATGAAGGCAGTTGGCCGTGATGACATGGCCAACGATGACCGTTATAAAAGCAATTCTGATCGGGTTAAGCATGAGCCGGAAATAGATCAAGCCCTAAAGTCTTGGTGTCAAACGGTAGAGTTATCTGAGGCTATGTCAACTCTGGAGGCCCATCGGGTACCCTGCGGGCCGGTTTATAATGTTGCCGATATGATGCAAGATAAGCATTTCAAATATCGGGAATTATTTGAACAGGTTGAAATAAATGGTGAACCCCTCAAAATCCCTGCCATCATGCCTAAATTGTCGGACACACCTGGTAGCACTGAATGGCCTGGTCCAGCACTGGGTTCCCACACAGATGAGATCTTGCTCGGTTTGGGACTGGAAAAAAGTCGCATCAAGGCGTTGAAAGAGGCCGGTATAGTTGCGGACAGCGACTGAGATGAGAACAAAAATTTTTTAATTCTGGAATAATATGCAATGCAGATAACGTCATTTAATCCCACCCCTCGAACTCTTATGGGCCCTGGTCCCTCTGATGTCAGTGAACGTGTGCTCAAGGCTATGGCCAGACCCACAATAGGTCATTTGGACCCCGAATTTGTGGCTATGATGGACGAGTTAAAAACACTTTTGCAATATGCCTTTCAAACCCAAAATGCCCTCACTTTTGCCGTTTCGGCGCCTGGCTCGGCAGGTATGGAGTGCTGTTTTGCTAATCTGGTCGAGCCTGGGGATAAGGTAATCATTTGTCAGAATGGCGTGTTTGGCGGGCGCATGAAAGAAAATGTCGTGCGCTGTGGTGGCACTGCGGTGATGGTGGAAGATGACTGGGGTAAGGCGGTTGACGCTGAAAAGTTACAACGCGCTTTAATCGACCATCCAGATGCCTGTCTAGTCACTTTCGTGCATGCCGAAACCTCGACGGGGGCCAAATCAGACGCTAAGGCGCTTGTGGAGCTAGCCCATCAGCATGGCTGTTTGACCATTGTTGATGCGGTGACCAGTTTGGCCGGTTCACCTCTCAAGGTGGATGAGTGGGGTATTGATGCAATTTATTCAGGTTCTCAGAAATGTTTATCAGCGCCTCCGGGATTGTCTCCAGTGAGTTTCAACGATGATGCCGCAGAAAAAATTCGCAGGCGCACGACACCCGTGCAGAGCTGGTTTCTCGATTTAAACTTAGTTATGGGGTATTGGGGTGGTGATGGTAAAAGAGCTTATCATCATACGGCGCCAGTTAACGGTCTCTATGGTCTGCATGAGGCATTGCTTATAGTTAAAGAGGAAGGTTTGGAAAATGCTTGGGACCGGCACTATCAAAACCATCTGCTGTTACGTGATGGCTTACAGTCAATGGGTATTAGCTTTGTTGTGGCAGAGGCAGATCGGCTGCCGCAGTTGAATGCAGTCACGATTCCACAGGGGGTGGATGATGCAGAGATCAGAGCCCGACTGCTGAACAAATACAACCTTGAGATTGGTGCTGGTCTGGGTGCCCTCGCTGGTAAGGTTTGGCGCATTGGCTTAATGGGTCATGCCAGTAATCAGGCCAATATTGATTTCTGTTTAAATGCGCTTAGCGAAGTTATCGAGTAACCTAACCATCAACCTCTGACTGCATTAGGTCCAATAGCGCAGTAACCGTTGCAAATACCCCTGTAATGATGGCTGGCTAGGGCTCTATCCTAAATAGGGGGCTGTGGTGTGAAGGTATAGCAGGACCAGTGCCGGATTGCGCTGCTACTATATCCTCAAGCTTGGTGCCACCAACAGCGAAATAAACACTGGGTATTGCTGGATCGGTGGTAAAGGCAGGAAAATCCTCAGCCCCCATTCCCTGTGAGCTAAAGGATGTTACAAATTTTTCACCCAGTTGTTGCTGCCAAACTGCTTGCAGGCGTTGCACCAATTGCATGTTGTTGATGGTGGGTGGTGTTGATTCTCTGCCATGGATAACTTCAGGTAACTTATCCTCAGGTAACCCTGCCGCTCTACCCAAGTTCTCAGTAATTCGTTTAATACCCGTCAATAGCAGATCACGTGTTTCAAGACTGGTGTTTCTGACAGTCACCTTGAGGTGTGCGCGATCGGGAAGAATATTATGTTTACTACCGGCATTAAAAGCGCCCACAGTAATTACACCAGGTTTTCTTGGTGCCAATTCCCTAGACACTAAGGTTTGTAGAGCGAGAACGATCTGACTTGCAAGCACTATTGGGTCTTTGCCGAGGTGGGGTGAGGCACCGTGAGCACCTACACCATGAACAATAATATCTACACTGTCCGCACCGGCAAAAGGAGAACCTTCTTGAACATTGATAGTACCTCCGGGCATGCCAGCGGCAACATGAAATGCCAGTGCATAGTCTGGTGTACCGAATCGCTGCCATAAGCCGTCGTCCATCATTGCCTGAGCACCCATTAAGCGCTCTTCGGCGGGTTGACCAATGAGCATGAGCGTACCAGACCAGTGAGCTTTTATGTCGACCATTTGCTTTGCAGTGCCGATAAGGCTAGTAATGTGAACATCGTGACCACAGGCATGCATGACTGGTGATAGTTCCTGTGAGAAGGGGTCCACTTGCTCTGCTGTTGAGGCATAAGCAAGACCTGTTTTCTCTTTGATGGGTAGGCCATCCATATCTGCCCGCATCATCACGAGGGGCCCAGGGCCATTTTTGAGTATTGCTACAATCCCAGTTCCACCTATGCCAGTGGTTACTTCATAGCCATGACGCCGCAGTTGCGAGGCAAGTTTTTCAGCTGTTTTAAATTCAACTGTACTGAGTTCTGGGTTGGCGTGAAAATCTTCAAATAAATCTTTTAATCTGTTGCTGTAGTCGCTTTCAATAGATTGTCTGATAGATTTGTAAAAATCAGAACCGACAACGGAATGACTGGTGGCGGTTGCTGTGAGTATCAGCGCAAAAGCGATGTGACGCGTTATTTTTTTGATCATAGGTGTTGGTTGCTACTTATGAGAATAAATAAATTCTGTTACAACTCGACCCACTTGTCCAAGACTTTCTGCGGAACATTTGTCAATCGTATCCTCAGATGTATGCCACGATTTAGGGAACGGATAGTGGATTAAATCAATCACTGCTAGACCAGCATCTAAAAAGGGTAAATGATCATCTGTAATAAAAGCTCCCCGGCGGTTTTTAAATACTGTGGCCTTTTGCTTTGTGGCGATACGCCACACTTGATTAACTAACTGCGCGGCATGGGCCTCAGAATGACGCTCGCGCAAAATTGACAGAGATTGATCACACACCATATCAACAATAATGCCGGCACTGGGTCTGTAGTTGGAATTAGCCTGTATAAATTGCCTTGAGCCAATAGCAAAAGGCAAATGATTTATGTTGCCCATATCCTCGAGATCGAAAAAAATTAAATCGACGCTGACTGCAGGGGGTGACTGGTAGAGTACGCGTGCCAACTCTAGTAGCACCGCAACACCGGAGGCACCATCATTGGCGCCAAGATTAATTAACTGTTTATGTTTTCCCTGCAAGGGTCGGGTATCCCAGTGCGCGCCCAGCATTACGCGCTCAGATGATGATTTATCTGAGCCCTGCACCGTGGCCCAAATATTATTACCGGTTAACTCTCGATAGTGGAATGGTTGTACCACCAGACGCTCAGTCAGTGGCTCTAGGGTTTGCTTTATGTAATCTAGTGTCTGTTGTTTACCCTCAGGGTTGTCAGGGCTACGAGGGCCAAAGGCAATTTGATTGGCAATATGAGACAGCGCTTTTTCACCACTAAAGTAAGTATCGGCTGAACTATCACAGACGACGAAACTGAGACAGGTGACAAGGACTATTTCGCTAAAGCGTTTCATAGAGCATTTTAAGCTGAGGCCTCTGAATTTGCTGGAGGCAGTTTGAAATGACTATAGCCATAAATAATGGCTATGATTGGGCAACAAATATTGAAAAACGCAAAGGGCGCATAGGCAAAGGTGCTGACGCCTAAGGTTGCTGTCAAATAGGCACCACAGGTATTCCAAGGTACCAATGCAGAGCATAGGGTCCCCGAGTCCTCAAGAGTTCGTGACAGGTTAAGCGTGCTCAGATTGCGCTCTTTGTAGGAATCGACAAACATTTGTCCCGGAATGACCACCGACAAATATTGATCAGCAGCAGCAATATTGGTACCAATACATGATCCGACAGTAGCAGTAATCAAGCCACCCGCTGATCTAACTCGGCTCAGAGTTGCATTTACAAGTCGTTGTAAAAGACCTGTTTTAGCCATAGCGCCACCAAAGGCCATTGCATTAACAACGAGGCCGATGGTGTACAACATGCTTCCCATACCACCCTTGGATAGCAGGCTGTCTAAGGCCTCATTGCCAGTATTTGAGCTATAACCTAGGTACATGGCACTAAATAGGCCCTTAAAGGCGGCCGCGATGGGGCTTAGAGCGCTATCGTCTGCAAGATAAGTTACCGCCTCCCATTGAAAGACAACCGCAAATCCACACCCAACCAACGTGCCGGTAATCAGTGTGGATAGGGCCGGAAGTTTCTTGACAGCCATTATTAGGAGTAAGACTAAAGGGGCTAACATAAGGGGGTTGATGGTAAATGTCTTATCCAGCGTATTTTGCAGAGCCACTATATCGGCGGCCACCATTTGGCTTCTATCACCCATGCCTAGCATAAAGAAAATACTAAGTGCGATAATAAAACTTGGCACAGTAGTCCAAAGCATATGTTGAATATGGCTAAACAGATTGTTGCCAGTGACTGCCGAGGCCAGGTTGGTGGTATCAGACAGTGGTGACAGCTTGTCGCCAAAGTAGGCCCCAGAAATAACGGCGCCAGCGCTGATGGCAAGCGACATATCCATAGCAGCGGCAATTCCCATCAAGCCAATGCCCAGGGTGCCCGCTACTGTCCATGAGCTGCCAATGCTAAAGCCAACCAGAGCGCACACCAGACAGGAAGTCATGTAGAAATAATCAGGCGCGATAAAGTCGACACCATAGTAGATCATAGTGGGAACCGTGCCAGCGAGAATCCAACTGCCAATCAGTGACCCCACCATTAAAAGAATGAGCACCGCATGCAGAGACATGCTGATGGTATCTATCATTCCTTCTTCTATTTCTTTCCATGAGTAACCATTCTTAATCCCTACAAAAGCGGCGACTGTGGCCGCTATTATTAGTGCCATCATATTGGGACCACCAACTTCCTCTTTATCAAAGACAAAGACAGTGGTTGCTAAAAGGGCGATTAATACGATCAGCGGAATCAGCGCATCAATAAGCGATGGTTGCTTTGGGGTGTCATTTTTGATCATTTTTTTGCCGTGTTCAAAAGCCAAGGCTGTAAGGTAACAGTCTATCGCTTATCTATCCACTTTTGTTGATAGAACAATATGACTTAGCGTTTTGATGACACCATCTATCTGCTCAATAAAACCGATACTTCTGTCCAGTGTTTCGGTGGTCTCATCAGTTAATTTGGCGATCAAATCATATTGTCCGCTGATGGTACACAGCATATTGAGTTGCGGGTGTTTGTTGAGTTTTCTGATAATTTCGGAGGTCTTCTTTGCATCAATAGAAATCATTACATAGGCACTGATGTGATTCTGCTCATAGTGAGGGTTTATTTTAATGGTATAGCCTTGGATGATACCCTGATGCTCTAGCCTGCTCATCATCTGCTGTACAGTTGCTCTACTCAAACTAAGCTGCTTGGCTAATTCAGACACCGTACAGCGACTATTTTCTTGCAGTAGAAAAAGCAGCTTTTGTTGGTTGGTCATAGCAAAATGCCGTTTTATATACAAAATGATAATTAATAGTAATCATTTTGATAATTTTGACAATACAAAATGACATTTTTATTCACTAAAATGATGACTTTAAACGGTTACCTGGGATGTTTTGTTATGAAAAATAAAGCCTTAGAGCTATCAGCTCATTTAAGTTCTGTTGCCCAAAGCAGTATTGAAAAGGATCAGCGACATCAGATCACCTTTTGTCGTGATTTAGCGAGTGATTTCAATTGCCCACTTTTGGTTATGTCAAAACAGAGGCTAAGAGACAATGCGCGACGCTTTATGACTGCAATGCCCAGAGTTCGACCCCATTTTGCGGTTAAATCCAATCCCCATCCTGAAGTGCTTAGGTGTTTTAAAGATGAGGGTGTCTATTTTGAAGTTGCCTCATCGGCAGAGTTGGATGCGCTCACTGAATTAGGCTGCAGTATGGATACCGTTTTTTACTCAAACCCGATCAAATGTCCGGCCTCGATCAGATATGCTGCCAGCAAAGGTGTCACATGGTACGCGGTAGACTCAATAGAGGAAGTACACAAAATTGCGGATATTAAGCCAGATGTTAAGTTATATATACGCACTGAGGTAAGTAATGAAGGCTCAACATGGCCCTTAGCGGGAAAGTTTGGTGCTAATTCAGAGGAAATAGATGACATTATCAGGTGCTGCAAGAAATTGGCTATGCAGTTATCTGGGGTGACATTCCATGTTGGATCTCAATGCAACAATAAAGATAACTGGATCTCTGGTATTCGTTTATCTGTAGCCATATTTGATAAATTAATAGCGCACGATTTTGTGCCCGAGTTATTAAACCTCGGTGGTGGTTATCCACTGCAGCTTACAGGGGAAGAGCCGACCATTGAGGAGATAGG
>CAXEWB010000250.1:0-6399 GCA_963999835.1 uncultured Cellvibrionales bacterium
AACGGGACTAGTAACAGCGTACTTTTTTACTCAGTCCGGACTATCCGTAATAACCTTAAGCAGCATTATTTTTTGCTGCTCACTAATAGTGTTGGCGATAATAGATTATCGTCATCAATTACTGCCAGATCAGATTACTCTGCCACTTTTATGGTTAGGTCTGTTAGTGAATTTAGAGAATCTTTTTACCAACACCAATCATGCAATTTTGGGTGCAGTGTTGGGTTATTTATCCCTATGGGTGGTATTCTGGCTGTTCAAATTGACCACCAACAAAGAGGGTATGGGATATGGTGACTTTAAGCTCAGCGCTGCTCTTGGAGCATGGCTGGGTTGGCAAATGGTTCCTGTAATTATCTTTCTGTCATCGGCAACAGCGGCAATCGTGGGCATAAGTGCAATTCTATTCGCCGGCAGAGATAAAGGTGTACCAATGGCCTTTGGTCCCTACCTCTGTATTTACGGCTGGATTGGTCTGCAATGGGGTGATAGCATCTTTAGCTGGTATTTATCCTTTTAACTACCTAATCTTATTTTGAGTGAATTTATTGTGAAACAGCACCGGTATACAGTGGGGCTAACTGGCGGTATAGGCAGTGGTAAAAGCACTGTAGCTCAGGCTTTTAAAGATTTGGATGTTCAGGTTATCGATGCCGATCAGGCCTCAAGGGCAGTGGTTGAACCAGGCACACAGGCTTTGGACACCATATACCAACACTTCTCCAAAGCCGCACCGGGCAAAGATATTTTAATGGCCGATGGTAAGCTAAACAGGGCCGCTTTAAGAGCAATAATCTTTTCTGATTTAAAACAAAAAGATTGGTTAGAGGAACTACTCCATCCATTAATCAGAGCGTGGATCTCTAAACAACTGCAAGCTGCGACCAAACATCCCTACTGTATCCTCGAGTCACCTCTTCTGTTAGAGACAGATCAGCATCTCATGGTCAATGGTGTTTTACTTGTGGACGTTCCCTGCGAACTACAACTAGAGCGCGCTTGTCACAGAGATGCCAAACCTGTAGAGGAGATTCAAGCAATAATTAATTCTCAGATGAATCGGCATGAAAAACGCCGCAGAGCTGATTGGATTTTTGACAATTCACAGCCAATGGATAGCATAGCCTCGCGCGTATTGGAACTACATCAAACCTTCCTTAAGCAAACTGAACTAATCTTATGAGTACCCCTGACCAAATACTCTGTCCTACCTGCCAAGTAAGCGTTAAATGGAGCGATAAATATCCCTACCGACCCTTTTGCTCACTTCGGTGTCAACAAATGGATTTTGGTGATTGGGCGGATGAGCATTACCGCGTGGCCGGGGAATCCGCTGTTGCTGAAAATTTTATTGATGATGAAGAACACTAGCACTCATTGCTGATCTGCGTGCGCAATCTTTCTAAAATGGGCTTATTAGCCTGCGGAAACTGATAGTTACTAGAAGCACCTAGTATCTCTTGTAATGTCACCCAACGACATTCCTGCCCTTCCATTCCTTTACCCTTACCGTTAAAAGATAAAACTGTCCAAATATCCAGAAGGATCTGCTTATCCGAATAGTCATGGCGAAGTTGCATAAGTGGTTCTGCTTGCGTGACTTCAATACTTAATTCTTCCATTAACTCCCTTTGTAGAGCTTGGTAAGATGTTTCACAAGAATCGACCTTGCCACCCGGAAATTCCCATAATCCACCCTGATGAGCATCTTGGCGGCGTTTGGAAATCAATATACGATTGATGTCCTTTTGATGATAAATAACGCCAGCCACCACATGGATTATGTGTTGTTCCAACTCAGTCAGGCAATTATGTTCTGTACTCGGCATTAATTTTCACATAGTCATAGCTGAGATCAGTGGTCCAAACGGTTTCTTTTGCATTGCCACGATTTAATTGCACCAGTATTTCGATATCTTCCGATTGCATAGCCTGCTGTCCCAGTTCTTCCTTGTAGCTTGGCGCCCGTGCACCCTGTTCAACAATCAGCACAGAGTTTAAACTGATCTGCACCTTATCTATGTCTAGATTATTTAAGCCAGCTCGACCAATGGCCGCAAGTATTCTTCCCCAATTCGCATCAGACGCAGTCAGTGCTGTCTTTACCAAAGGCGATTCAGCAATAGTATAGGCTACATCTAAGGCCTCTTGAGTATCCACCGCACTATCAACAATGACTGAAACAAATTTATGAGACCCCTCACCATCGCGGATAATAGCCTGGGCTAGGCTAACAAATACTTCGATTAACTGGGCTAGGAATTGATCGAAATTATCTTCATTTATTTCGACACCGCTGGCGCCAGTGGCAACTAACATCACCGCGTCATTGGTGGAGGTATCGCCATCAACGGTAATTCTGTTAAAGGATTTTTCCGCTGCTAAACATAGCGCTCGATGCAATAACTCCTCATCGACTGCGGCATCCGTTGCCACATAGGCCAACATGGTGGCCATATCTGGCCTGATCATCCCAGAACCCTTAGAAATTCCGCTGATGGTCACCTGTTGTGTGCCAATTGTAAATTTTTGACTGGCCCCTTTGGGTCGAGTATCCGTAGTTAAAATTCCCTCTGCGGCATCCGCCCAACCTGCTTCAGATAGATGGCTGGCCATATCTGGTATGGCTGATAATATCTTGCCCACAGGGAGAGGTTCACCAATAACCCCGGTAGAAAAGGGCAACACCTGCTGCGTTTCAACACCCACTGTAGATGCCACCTTTTCACAACAGTTGAGGGCATCAGTTATACCTTGCTCTCCGGTACCTGCATTTGCATTGCCTGTATTGATCAGAAAATAACTTGGTTGATCAATTTTAAGGTGGCGCTTGGCGATAATTACTGGTGCTGCGCAGAAGGCATTTTGAGTAAATATACCGGCAACACTAGTGCCCTTGGTCATTTCCATCAATACCAGATCTTTTCGCTCTAAAGTTTTGATCCCTGCACTAGTCGTTGCAAGACGAAGTCCAGAAATGGGCAGTAGTTCAGGAAAATTATTATCACCCGTCGCCATGATTAGATTTTACCGCAACATTGCTTATACTTTTTACCAGAACCACAGGGACAGGGGCTATTGCGACCTACCTTAGGAGCCGATCTTTGCATTGGTTTTGAGGCCTTCTTAGAGCTACCCACAGGTCTATTTTGATCAGATTGTTCCTCTAAACTTGCAACTTGGGAATGATTGTATTGTCTCTGTGATTCTTGTCTTCGACGTTGCTCTTCGATTTTCTCAACTTCCTCACGATTAGCAATCTGCACATGACTGAGATACTTTATAGTCTCGTGCTTGATGTTATCCAGAAGTTCTTCAAAAAGAGTAAATGATTCTCGCTTGTACTCTTGTTTCGGATTCTTTTGCGCGTAGGCCCTCAATCCTATGCCCTGACGCAACTGATCCATATTATTCAGATGATCTTTCCATAGATTATCCATTAGTTGTAACATAATCTGTCTTTCTACTTCTCGCATTTGATCGCCAATATGGGCATATCGCTGATCATAGGCTGTCTGAATCTGTTCAATTACCCTGTCTCGCACACCCTCTTCATCAAGACGGTTATCTTGATCTAGCCATTTTTGAATAGGCATTCTAATGGCAAAATCAGAAGCTAGTGTTTTTTCTAAGCCATCTATATCCCACTGCTCCTCAAGGCTTCCAGGTGGCATATAGGCACTGATAGTTTGATCGATTACGTCAACTCTCACATTGGTAATAATTTCTGATATATTTTGGTCCGAGAGCAGGTCATTTCGTTGCTGATAAATAACCTGACGCTGATCGTTTGCAACATCATCATACTCTAGCAGATGTTTTCGAATATCAAAATTACGACCTTCTACCTTGCGCTGTGCTTTGACAATTGCATTGGTGACCATCCTATGCTCTATTGCCTCACCTCTTTCCATACCCATAGCGCGCATCATATTTTTAACCCGATCAGAGGCGAAAAGACGCATCAGTGGGTCTTCTAGGGACAGATAGAAGCGCGAAACACCGGGATCACCCTGTCGTCCAGCACGTCCGCGTAGTTGGTTGTCGATACGTCTTGATTCATGTCGTTCAGTGGCCACAATATGCAAACCACCGGCCTCTATTACTTTGGCATGACGTTGCTGCCAATCTGATTTTAAGGTGGCTATTTTGGATTCATTAGCCTTTTCCTTCTCAGTAAATTCTTTTATTTCCGCCTCGAGATTGCCACCCAAAACTATATCAGTGCCCCTGCCCGCCATATTAGTCGCAATAGTGACTGCACCGGGACGACCTGCATTAACTATAATGTTGGCCTCAAGCTCATGTTGCTTAGCATTGAGAACCTTGTGCTCTATTTTGGCCACCTTGAGCATACCTGACAGTAACTCTGAATTCTCAACTGACGCAGTGCCCACAAGAACTGGAGCACCCTTTTCAATAATGCTTTTGATGTCTTCGATGACTGCCTCAAATTTTTCCTCTTGCGTAAGAAAGATTAGGTCATTCATATCCTCACGCCGCACCTCGACATTGGTAGGGATAACCATCACCTGTAAGCCATAAATTTGCTGAAATTCGTAGGCTTCGGTATCTGCCGTACCCGTCATACCAGATAATTTTTCATACAGACGAAAGTAATTTTGAAAGGTCGTTGAGGCCAGTGTTTGGCTCTCCTGCTGAATGGTGAGACGTTCTTTAGCCTCAATTGCTTGGTGTAGCCCCTCTGAAAGGCGGCGACCGGGCATGGTTCGTCCTGTGTGCTCATCAATAAGAACTGCCTCTCCACCCTGAATAATATATTCAACATTTTTGTTAAACAGGTGCTGAGCACGCAGTGCTGCATGTACATGATGTAAAAGACCGAGGTTAGAAGCTTGGTAAAGACTTTCTTCAGCTTTCAGTAAGCCGGCTTTTAATAGTAATTCCTCTACCTTGTTGTGACCATTCTCGGTCAGTTCAACACCGCGGGTTTTTTCATCAATGACAAAATCACCTGATGCTATCTGTGTCTCTTCACTGCCCTCTAGGTCAATCTGTGGCTTGAGCTTAAGAGCGAGGGAATTGATCGTCTTGTATAGGTCTGAGCTGTCCTGTGCTGCACCTGATATAATAAGTGGTGTTCGTGCCTCATCAATGAGAATTGAATCAACCTCATCGACAATAGCAAACGCAAGGCCTCGCTGGGACTTATCAGCAAGCGATAACACCATATTGTCGCGAAGATAATCAAAACCAAACTCATTGTTAGTGCCATAGGTAATATCTGCCGCGTAGGCCAGTCTTCTATCACTGGCATGCAATTGTTGATCTGATTCTGCATCAATTCTGAAGGAGCAAGGCGTGTCAGCGCCCTGATAAGATTGAATTACCCCAACCGACATACCGAGTGCGGTATAAAGTGGTGCCATCCACTCTGCATCTCGTTTGGCAAGATAATCATTCACCGTGATCACGTGTACACCGCGACCACTGAGTGCATTAAGGTAGGCTGCTAGAGTGGCGACTAGAGTTTTTCCTTCACCAGTACGCATCTCTGCAATTTTACCCTGATGAAGGGCCATTCCACCTATCATTTGTACGTCAAAATGACGCATTCCTAACACCCGTTTAGCCGTTTCCCTAACAGTGGCAAAAGCTTCTGGCAACAGTTGTTCCAGACTTTCCCCTGCAGCTAATCTTTCCCTGAATACATCTGTCTGTGCACGCAATTTTCTATCATCAAGAGCCTCCAGCTGAGGCTCAAAACCATTGACTTTGTTAACTATTTTTTGGAGCTTTCTTAGCTCCCGATCGTTGCTACTGCCAAATACAGTTTTTATAAGTTTGCCAATCATAATTTCTTCCAAATGTCCAAATAGCAATCGGGGCGGATAACTCCGCCCAGATCAAGTTAAGAAATATTTTGGATGATCAGCGACTGGTGCGTTTTATATAGGTTGCGGGATCAACCAGACGACCGTTTTTGAAGACTTCAAAATGCACATGGGGGCCAGTGGAGCGGCCTGAGGTTCCCATCTTGGCGATAACATCGCCCTTCTTTACTACGCTGCCCAGTTCAGCAATATTCTCTTTATTATGGGCATAGCGTGTTATATAGCCATCACTATGGTTGATTTCAACCATTAGACCATAACCACTTTTTTCACCGGACCATGTCACAACACCCGAGGCTACAGCGACAATATCTGAACCCATCCTACCAGCGAAATCAACACCACCATGCCATCTTCTTTCACCATTAAACGGATCTGTCCGCATACCATATGCAGAGGACATCCAACCTTTGGTGATAGGACGACCTGTAATCATGCGATCATTAGTCAGTTTTTGATCAGCAAGCATTGTCTGCAATATATGAAGTTGCGATTCACGATGAGTTAATGAATTTTCAAACTTGTTGAATAGCAATGCCAAGTC
>CAXEWB010000251.1:0-3143 GCA_963999835.1 uncultured Cellvibrionales bacterium
AGCAGTGCGACTGACCTCAGCAATTGCCCATGTGGGGGCGCCCGGAGTAATTAATAGCTTTTCTCCCTCATTGTCGACCATCACTCGATTAACTCGAGCAAACTCGAAAGGCAGTAATTTTAACTCCTGTTCTAACACCTCAACTCCTTTTTGCTTTATTTTAGGTGAACCTATTTTATCTTGAGCAATACTTACATGAATTAAAACTTTATCATAGTCTGAGTTTACATTTGTATTGCTAACAAACTATTACAGCGCATTTATACGGCGGTTTGACCTCCCGATTCGACACAAAAGCGCCATTTACAACAATTCGTGGACAGAACTGAAGATTGGCTATTGGAATAGCGCGAATTTAGTCAGTTAAACTGTTAACTTAACTGTTGTAAAGTATGATCATAGCAGTTCCATTTGCTGTTCGTTTATTTAAACTCCCTTTAACCGACTATTCCTTGATCGGCTTGGCTGAAGCCATATTGGGGAAGGGAAAGTTACTGACATTGCCACCTTCAGGCGCATCGGTGATCTTACCCGCGCCCTCTTTTTCAACCTCATCGATACGCACCACAGCGTGCATAGGTATAAAACTGCGTTTGATGGCTGAAAACTCACTTTTCAACTTTTCTTCTGCAGGATCTACAATCATTTTTGAGCGCTCGCCAAAAACAAACTGCTCCACTTCAAGGAAACCCCAAAGCTCACTTTGAAACACATGTCTCGCATAGATCTCATAGATCTGACCTTGGTTAAAGAAAGTAATTCTGTAAATAGGTTCTCTTGCCATTAAATTAAAGTCTGCTGTCAAAAAAAGGTTGGCAATGATAACACAACATATACCTAGATTAGGGGTTTTATATTGCCAATTAATGGTGCAAAGTTATAATGCCAGCCCTAATGAATTGATCAAAGATTAACCGCTTGTATGAGCAACGCGACGCTTAAAAAGCTACATATAGTTACCCATGGCTGCCAGATGAATGAGTACGACTCTTCACGCATGGCAGATCTGTTGGGTGATAGTCACAATATGGTATCCACTGATAATCCCAGTGATGCTGATGTTCTGTTGCTGAACACGTGCTCAATCCGCGAAAAAGCTCAAGAGAAGGTGTTTCATCAGCTTGGACGCTGGAAACTCCTTAAAGAAAAAAATCCTGATCTATTAATTGGCGTGGGTGGCTGTGTAGCAAGCCAAGAAGGCGAAGCCATCGCTAGACGGGCGCCCTTTGTGGACATGATTTTTGGGCCTCAGACTTTGCATCGATTACCTGAGATGCTTGAAAGTAAAAAAGCAGACGGCACGGTAATGGTAGATATCAGTTTTCCAGAAATCGAGAAATTTGATCACCTCCCGACGCCAGAGGCCGACGGCGTCAGTGCCTTTGTGTCGATTATGGAAGGTTGCTCAAAATACTGTACCTTCTGTGTCGTGCCCTATACTCGGGGGGAAGAAGTCAGTCGACCCTTAGTCGATGTCATTTCGGAAATTTCTGAGTTAGCTCAGCAGGGTGTGAGGGAGATTAACCTACTGGGACAAAATGTTAATGCCTATCGTGGTGAAGCCCCTGATGGATCTATTTGTGATCTGGCTGAACTAATACCCTATGTTGCGCAAATAGAAGGCATTGAGCGTATTCGCTATACTACATCTCACCCAGTGGAGTTTTCCGATGCATTAATAGAAACCTACACTAGGGTGCCTGAACTAGTGAGTCACTTGCACCTACCTGTACAGAGTGGTTCAGACCGAATTCTAATGGCCATGAAACGCGGTCATACCGCCATAGAGTATAAATCTAAGATCCGTCGCCTGCGCACTGCTAGGCCTGATATCAGCATTTCATCTGATTTTATCGTCGGCTTTCCCGGTGAGACTGATGAAGACTTTGCCGCTACCATGAAATTGATTGAAGATATTGGCTTTGATACCTCCTTTAGTTTTATTTACAGTGCTCGACCTGGAACGCCAGCCGCCGATATTGTTGACAATGTAGATCCCACAACTAAAAAGAATCGACTTAAAATCCTCCAGCAACGCATACAACAAAACGCGCTTGAGATCAGCCAAAAAATGGTGGGTACATCCCAGCGATTACTGGTCACCGGCATTTCAAAAAAGGACCCAGGGCAACTGCAGGGACGAACAGAAAATAACCGAGTTGTAAATTTTTCATGTGATAATTCAGAATTAATTGGTCAATTTATCGCTGTAAAGATCATAGAAGCACTGCCAAATAGTCTTCGCGGCAAACTGAGCTAGTGCGCAAAGCCTGTGCGTATGATTGTTTGGCATGGCTCACACACAGGATAGGGAAGTAAAAGATTGAAATGTCACTTATAGACCAATGTTTCGCAAAAACTGTCTCACAATCATCAAATTTCTGTCACAAAAAGTATTTACCCTGTGGCAAAAATCGCGTTATGCTAACCGTACATAGAAACATGAGGTATAAAAGTACCCTTTGAATCGATCGGAAATTCTACCATCAGCGCATAGTATTAGCCTCGAGCCCAATGATGCGCGTCGCCTGGCCTCACTCTGTGGTCAATTTGATGAAAATCTACGTCTTATCGAGCAGCGACTTAACGTTGAGATTCGCAGCCGCGACAACTATTTCTCTGTGCATGGCGACAACAAAGCAGCTCAAAGCGCTATTGATGCCATTTACAATCTTTACCAACTAACTGCTCATCACCCTGAGTTACCGATTGAAGAAGTCCATCTCAGCCTTCGACAACATGAGAGAGAGAAGCCTATGACCCAGTCTGCCAGCAACTTAAAATCTACCGAAAATGTAGAAAGCTTTTCGGTCATACGTACCAAAAAAGGTAATATCAAGCCCCGAGGCCTCAATCAGCAGCGCTATGTGCGAGCAATACAGACCCATGATATTAATTTTGGTATAGGCCCGGCTGGCACCGGCAAAACCTATCTTGCAGTGGCCTGTGCAGTGGAAGCATTGCTGCGTGACGAAGTAGAGCGTATTCTTTTAGTTCGGCCTGCTGTTGAGGCGGGTGAGCGTCTGGGATTCCTGCCCGGAGATCTGGCGCAGAAAGTGGATCCCTACCTACGACCTCTTTACGATGCACTGCATGAAATGCTCGGCTTTGAGACAGTGGCAAAGCTTCAGGAACGCAATATC
>CAXEWB010000252.1:0-8144 GCA_963999835.1 uncultured Cellvibrionales bacterium
AAACCCACGGCGATACCACCAATACCACCAAAGGCGAGCAATCCAGACACACTATAACCAAATAACTGCATGGCCACTAAAATAGCCGTGATAATTACAGTAGCTCTAAGAAGTTTTGCTACGGCACTGACAGTGGTTGCATCAAGAGGCTTAGCCATATAGTCAGGATGCAAAAGATTACGCTCTGCGCGTTTAATAAAACCGGTAATAAACAACGAGCCTAGAACAATAAAAGCCAACCGGTTAGCGGGTTCAATGAGATCTTGAAAAGGCGAGTCTATGCGCTGCGCACTCAAATTTATCGCAAAATTTATACCTAAAATCCATATCAACCAGATAGACGGAACCCTGCAGGCTTCAAGCAAGGCATCATCCCAAACTGTGGATGATTTCATTGCCCGTACCTCAAGAATATCGATTAGCTTACTTACCGCATACCCAAGCAAAAGAACCACAAATACAATTGTAAAGAGTTCCATTATCCACACATATTCATGCCCTGCTAAATTGACTAACCATGTTTCTATTGCTTGCATATTAGACGCCTGTTTCATTCAAATTTTCGAGTTTACGTTTGATCTCGATATACCGTGGATCTCGTGTAAGTTGCTGCCAACTGATAGATTTTTTTGCCCGCATTTGTGAAATTTTTGCACAGCTATCAACCTCGGCGTGTTCCATATATTCAAGCACTTCGCGCGCGCCATCAGGGCAATTACATACCAATATCATATCGCAGCCAGCGCCAAGAGCTAGCTTGGCCTTTTCTTTAAAGCCGCCAACTATATCAGCTCCCTTCATTGTTAGGTCATCACTGAATACAACACCCTGAAAATTGAGCTGCTGACGTAAAATTTGTTGAATCCAATAATTTGAAAATCCCACCGAGTGATTGTTAATAGTTGGAAAAGTTATATGTGCGGTCATAACGCCACCTAAGTTTCTACTCAACTTAGCAAATGGCAACATATCTCTCTGTTTTAACTCATCCATAGATCTATGATCCACAGGTGCCTCTAGATGACTGTCAGCTTCAATGCCACCATGCCCTGGGAAATGCTTTCCAGTTGCCTCCATACCAGCCTCTGCCATCCCTTCGATAAAGGCCCGTGCCATCTTAACGACAAGTTCAGGTTGATCGGAGAAAGCTCGATCGCCAATAATGCTACTAGTGTCCCTATCAACATCCAAAACCGGTGTAAAACTTAAATCTAATCCACTGGCTATGACCTCAGAAGCCATAAGCCAGCCAGTATCCTTAAGTAAGGATAAAGATAAATCGCCACTTTTAACCACGGTATCACCAAGAAACTGCATAGCCGGCAGACGGGTAAACCCCTCTTTAAAACGCTGCACACGGCCACCCTCTTGATCTACAGTGATCAGCAAATGCGGTGAGACCTCACGGATTTGAGCGACAAACTCTATCAACTGCTGACGCGATACTATATTGCGAGAAAATAAAATGATGCCCCCTATATGAGGGTTTATTAGTAGCTGTTTTTCCTGTTCAGATAACTGAGTACCCTGCAGGTCTAACATCAGGCGCCCGTAAGAAGCATTATGCATGGGAGAGATTCATTCCAATGTCTTATTATCAACATCCAATGATGCTTTTTAATGTTACCCCTGTAAAGAAAAACAAAAATATCTGCTACCAAAACCCTTATATAGAAATTATATTGTACACATTATGAATACTGTATATAATAACAGATGTTTTTATCAACAGGAGTTACAGATGCAAAACCTGACGCCCAGACAACAGCAGATTTTTGATCTAATCAAGGACAAACTAGAACAGACAGGCTACCCACCTACAAGGGCTGAAATTGCGATAGAGTTAGGATTTAGATCTGCCAATGCAGCCGAGGATCATTTACGTGCGTTGGCTCGCAAAGGCGTGATCGAAATGATACCTGGTGCATCACGGGGAATCAGGGTGATTGAGCAGTTCACAGGCCTGCCTATTGTGGGTCGGGTTGCAGCAGGTGAACCCATTCTCGCAGAGCAAAATATTGACGACTACCAAGAGGTTCCAGCAAATACCTTTCACCCGCATGCTGATTACTTTCTGCGTGTTCAGGGTCAAAGTATGGTCAATGTAGGAATTATGGATGGTGACTTATTAGCAGTTCATCAACAACCAACTGCAGATAATCAACAAATAGTGGTTGCTCGCGTTGATGGCGAAGTAACGGTTAAACGATTAAAAACAACCAGAAGCAAACATGAAATTCAGTTACTGCCAGAAAATTCAGATTATTCACCCATTGTCGTCGACTTAAGACATCAGGATTTCGCCATTGAAGGGTTAGCCGTGGGTGTTGTCCGCGTTGCTATTTAACAAGCTACTAACTTATAAAGTGTGAGCCATGCAAGACATGCTGAGCAATACTACACCAGCTCTAATCATTTTCGTCACAGAAAAAGCTTAAATTGCCAACGGCAAAGCTATATTCCTGAACCGGACTACCCCTGAGCACGTGATCTTGGAGAATCTTTTCAATAACCTCAGGCGTGCAACTATGATACCAAGTACCGTCCGGGTAACTAACCATAATAGGACCTTTATTACAGATTCTAAGACAGTCTACTTTTGATCGATATACACCGCCTTCAACATCCATAAGACCCAACTCATGAATTCTTTTTTTGAGATAGCGCCAAGACGCCTCTGCTACAGAGTCAGATGAACATTTACCTGACGTACATAACAGAAGATGTTGACGCTGTTTGGATATTTTTCGCTGCTTTGAAATATCAACGATAGAATTTTCGGTTTCCAGAAAGACTCGCCTCGCTCAGTGAATAGTGGTACGAGTACCAATTTCATCTTCGTCAGATACTATCTGGTCAAGCTCATAGACAGTCTGAATACCCGTATCAATCATGCGTTTGGCCACCTCAATATGATTATCACCGAGGTACTGCAACACATCTGAGGAGAATTGGACACGAACTAATAGATCATCATCACGACCACCCACCCGTTGTAGACCTACATCACCGTTCTCTAAAACTATCAATTCAAATTCTGATATTGCCATGATATATCTCAGTTTTTTCAATTTAATTTATAAACCGATTAATTGTTTAATCTAAACTAGTACTCGATCATCATATCTCTTTGCCGATCGACTAATTCTTGCATTCGCATCTTCCAATCAGATACTGCGATAAGTGACCATTCAAATATTTGTCCTGTATCGTTCTCAGATCCACCAATAATCCTTAATGGTAATCTATCACTGTCCATATGGGCCTTGCTGACCTCTGGCATTATATAAAGATGACGATAGGCATTAAACAATGCCGCCACCCAGGATTCTTTCTGCGTATGCAAGTTTTTCATCTCAGTCGCCTCAGCCGGTGTTTTACCCTCCTCAGCAAGGGCACTGACAAGGCCATCAACATCTTCTATTGAGGATGGATCTTTTAGCTTATAGTGGCTTGCCACATCCTTAATATGCCAGCACCAAGCTTGATGCAACTGCAGTGTAACGGATTGGGCGATGGCCACAGCAAGATGTTTGTTCTCATGCATCAAGTTATCGGCTTGTGCATGATCAATAAGTTGATGCGCAAAAAGTAACTTCTGATTTACTGCTGATAGATAGGGAGAGATTGCCAAATCAAGCGCCCGATTTCTTTTCTATAGCCCATCTGCCATCACTGTAAAATGCACTCCAACCCGTAGGCTTACCATTATCTTCGCTGCGTACATACTGCTCTTTGGTCTTTCGGCTATAGCGAATCACCGTTGGATTACCATCCGGATCATTCACCGGCGCAGTCAGTAAGAATTTATATTTATCATTTATTTCTTCGCTGTATGCCAATAACTCTTTTACCATCGGCGCACGCGTTTCTCGATGACGAGGGAATTGGCTTGCAGCAAGAAAGATACCAGAGGCACCATCTCGTAACACATAGTGATCGTCAACCTTGTCACAACGCAATTCAGGCATTGGTATAGGATCAACCTTAGGGGGTGCCGCCTCGCCGTTGCGCAGAAGTTTGCGTGTATTTTTACAATCATCTGCCGTGCAACCAAAATATTTACCAAAACGGCCATTTTTTAACTGCATATCACTGCCACACTTATCGCATTCCAAGACTGGGCCATCGTAGCCTTTGATTACATACTGACCAAACTCAACCTCATAGCCATCACAATCGGGATTATTACCGCAAACATGGAGCTTTCGCGATTCATCAATAAGATAACTACTCATAGCTGTATTGCACTTCGGACAACGACGCTTAGTAAGCAATTGCTTTGACTCGGCTTCATCATCTTCTTCAATATTGATCGCTTCATCACCAGCCGTTAAATTTACCGTATGCTTACATCGCTCCTTGGCCGGTAACCCATAACCTGAACAACCTAAAAATACACCTGTGCCTGCAGTTCTAATCATCATATGTCGACCACAAACACTACACTCTATATCAGTGTGCGAAGGCGTATTTTGGCGCATACCTGATGTGGGATCTTTTGCTGTTGACAGCTTGAGGTTGAAGTCACTGTAAAAGTTATCGAGTAACTGCTTCCAGTTGAGTGCCCCTGTTGCAATCTCATCAAGTTGCGCCTCCATAGTGGCCGTAAAACCATAATCCATCAGGTCATTAAAACTTTCTACCAAGCGATCAGTCACTATATCGCCAATTTTTTCAGCGAAAAGACGCTTGTTCTCTATGCGCACATAGCCACGCTCTTGGATAGTAGAGATGATAGAGGCGTAGGTTGAGGGTCGACCAATTCCGCGCTTTTCCAACTCCTTTACCAGAGCAGCTTCAGAGTATCGGGCTGGGGGTTTAGTAAAGTGTTGCTGCGGCATGAGCGTTAACAACTTCATGGCATCACCCTGTTGCAGATCAGGCAGTTCGGTATCCTCATCTCGGGGCGGTAAAACCGCCAGATAGCCATTGAATCTTGTCACTCTACCCCTGGCTGTCATCTCATATTCATCAGCGGTGACAGTAATAGTCGTGGCTGTGAACTGCGCAGGTGTCATTTGACAGGCCACAAACTGCTGCCAAATCATTTGATAGAGACGCCGCGCGTCAGGCTCCATATCATTGAGACCACCTAGTGTTATATCGATATTAGAGGGTCTAATGGCCTCATGGGCATCCTGAGCACCTGACTTACTGCTGTAGATAACCGGCTGTTCCGGTAGATACTTGGGGCCATGATTTACTTGAATATAGTCTCTACAGTTTGCGATGGCATCATCACTCAAATTTGTAGAATCAGTTCGCATGTAAGTTATGTAACCGGCCTCATAGAGACGCTGAGCCAAGATCATGGTCTTTTTAACACCAAATCCGAGCCTAGTACTGGCACTCTGCTGCAACGTCGAAGTAATAAAAGGTGCGGGCGGTTTGGATTGGGTAGGCCTATCCTCACGCTTAGAAACCTGATAGGTTGAGATTTGAAGCTCAGCAAGAGCAGTCTCAGTTTGTTCCTTGTTAAGAGGCCGAAAAGACTTACCCTGATATTTTTTGACATCAAAGCGAACTACTGGTGTAGATTCATTTTCCGAGGCACTCACCTGCAGAGCCTGTTCTAGATCAGTTTGAACTGTCCAGTACTCCTCAGGTTCAAAGGCGCGAATCTCTCGTTCTCTCTCGACAATCATCTTAAGTGCTACGGACTGAACTCGTCCGGCAGATAGACCACGTCCCACCTTCTCCCACAATAAAGGTGAAACCATAAAGCCCACAACTCGATCTAAAAAACGTCGGGCTTGTTGAGCATCAACCCTATCAGTGTTAATGCTACCGGGGTCCTCAAAAGCTTTGCGGATAGCCTTTTTTGTGATCTCATTAAAAACTACCCGTTTGTATCGAGAATCATCACCACCAATCACCTGCGTCAAATGCCATGCAATGGCCTCTCCCTCTCTATCCATATCTGTGGCGAGATAAACATGATCGGCATTCTTAGCAAGTTTCTTTAGTTCGGCGACAACTTTTTCCTTACCCGGAAGCGTTGCATATTCTGCTTTCCAACCATTGTCTGGATCTATGCCCATACTTTTGACTAGTTGGATTTTTGCCTTGCGTTCTCTATGCGACACTTTTTCTTCAGCGGACATTTTACGTGTCAGCGAGGCCTGCCGAGCTCGCTCTTTCGGATCTGTTGGCGTACGATTTGAACCCGTAGGCAAATCTCTAATATGCCCAACACTCGATTTGACGATAAATTCATCGCCAAGATAACGATTGATGGTTTTCGCTTTAGCCGGTGATTCAACGATAACTAACGACTTACTCATGAAACAATTTACCCTGAATATAATTTCTATACACTGTGAATTGATCGATCAAACGGCCTCAGGCCTTTATCTTGTCTGAAAGAGCGCATATATACTGGTTACTGAACCCCTAGGTCAACCCTCAGAGGTAAATTTCTTTACCTTTTTTGATTAAACTCTCAAGCTGAATATTAATTTTGTGAACGGTGGTGTCATCACCATACTCCTTCCATATCACGCCAACTCCCGAACTATCTACCACAATAGCACTTATGGTTGTGGGTAGGCTATTCAGCATAGCCTGCAGGCATGGTAGCCACTCATCAGCGGCTTCAGCTTGAAACCAATACCAATTTGGCCAGGCAGATGGCCAACCTCTTTGGCTATATCGATGTAAAACCCAATGATTAGCCTTAATATCAACGCCCCAGGGACGCCAATAACATACAGCCTCTAATCTATCTTCAGAGTCTCTCGCTTCGGGACGTCGCTGAAGACTGACATTAATCGATAACTTACGTGCAATGTCTCTGTGATGTGTGATACCCCTTTGACGCAGTGAGTTTTTCATCATCATTAATGGCGAAATACCGACTACAAGCACAAGAAATATCAACAACCAAATCATTTTTTAACTCTACCCTTAGACAAGCATTTTGAACTAGTTATTGCATAGGCCTGAAATAATTGGTCTGCTATTATAGTTAAAAATTACAGGTATTTTTTATCTGCAGTAATTGCGCTAAACAAGCTGCATCAGTTAGCACCCTAGTAATTCTCTATATACTACTACTTGAGATGCTTTAGATGAATAATAGTTTTCCTATTATCGATATAGGCGTAAATCTATCAAACAAACGCTTTAGCAAAGATCTGGAGACCGTTCTTGAACGAGCTCAACAATCTAATGTAGAAAAGTTAATTATGACTGGCACCTGTTTAGATGCCAGCCAAGCTGTGATCGAATTAAGTGATCAATATGATGCAGCATTTCCAGATATGCTCTACGCCACTGTGGGTGTCCATCCTCACTATGCTGATCAATTTAGCAGCGATTCTGTGAAGACTTTGAGTCAGTTAGCGACACATCCTAAAGTGGTGGCTATTGGAGAAACTGGTCTAGATTTTAATCGTAAATTCTCGTCCACGATTAATCAGGTTAATGCCTTTGAAACTCAGTTGGAATTGGCTGCCGAATTACAAATGCCCCTATTTATGCACGAAAGAGATGCCGCAAAGCGTCAATTAGAAATATTACATGCCTACAGAGATCATATTACGCAAGGTGTCATTCACTGCTTTACGGGTAATCGAGAAACGCTTTTTAACTATCTAGATCTAGATTTACACATAGGTGTAACAGGATGGATTTGTGATGAAAGGCGCGGATTGGAGCTACAACAACTGGTTGCCAATATCCCCCTCGATAGACTTATGATAGAAAGTGACGCACCATACTTACTTCCACAAACTGTTCAACCACCACCAAGTGGGCGCAGAAATGAACCATGCTATCTACCTTACGTATTGCAAACTATCAGCAACTCAAGAAATGAATCTATAGAAATTATCGCTGCTGCTAGCAGGAAAACCACTATGGAATTTTTTAGTCTCTAAGTAAAGTGATTCGATGATCACGCACTATAGGTCAGATTAGCATACAGACTTTGTTTTGGCTGGTTAAAAACCGAGCGCAGCATTGGCTCAAACAATTTAAGCTCCAATTTGGGCATCTTAGGATCAAAAGAGGGATCATCATATTTAGCTAAGAACCTAGCCGTGTGCTTTTAGTTTTCCGAGCCTTCAAATTGATCGTGCATATTGTGATCTAAGCCCAGATAGTGAAAAAAATGAAACAGTGAGCGCAGAGGCCAAGAT
>CAXEWB010000253.1:0-2924 GCA_963999835.1 uncultured Cellvibrionales bacterium
AGATTCAATGTATGCCGCGCATCAGGTACAGGAACCACTCAATATTAAGCAGGGCTTTGGTTCCACGCTGGCTGCATTTGCATCTGCAAGCGGTGGCGCCTCTGTGGGGCAGTACGGTCCTATTGTTCATTTTGGTGCCACCATGGGTATCTGGGTCAAGCGCTTTATCTCCAGCCGACTCACCCATGATATCTATCTTGGATGTGGTGTCGCGGCGGCTATATCGGCCGGCTTTAATGCGCCATTAGCCGGTGTAGTGTTCGCCCATGAGGCCATTTTAAGGCACTTCTCAGTCCGCGCCATTGCCCCTATTACCGTCGCTTCAGTCTCTGCGAGCACGCTCAGCAATTACTGGTTCCCTCAAGGTGCTACCTTTAATATTGGCAGCACAATTCCTAGCTTGAGTGAGGTAGTGCCCTTCCTCGCTGCCCTGTCACCAATCCTAGCCCTAGTCTCAATTATCTTTATGGTGTCATTGCGCTTCGTAGCTAAAGCTGCCAATAGAAGTCAACTATCTCCGCTCGCATTACCCTTTATAGCAGCCACGGTTTGCGGAATAGTAGGCATTTGGGTGCCAGAGATTCTGGGACTAGGCATCGCCAGTATCAATGAGATGATTGCCGGTCAATTTACCCTCACTTTGTTGATCGTTGTATTAATCACAAAAATTTTAATGACTGCCCTGTGCTTGGGTTGCGGTTTATTTGGTGGTGTTTTTTCCCCCTCTCTATTTATAGGTGTTGCAACAGGGGCGCTCGCAGGGCAATTGTTAGCCCTGTTTGGTTTTTCTGATATTGCTGGGGTAATCAGCATCGCAGCGATGGCAGCGGTGAGTTCGGCCGTGATTGGAGCACCGATATCAGCCATACTTATCGTTTTAGAACTCACACAGTCCTACGAGTATGCAGTGGCCGCCATGATGAGCGTGATGCTCTGCGGATTGCTCACCAACCGCTTATTTGGGCATTCTTATTTCGACCGCCAACTACTCGATCGGGGCATTAGTTTACAGAGAGGACGTGAAGCACTGGCGCTTAGTCATCAAACAGTGGCAAAATTTGCCGGTGATGACTTTATTAGAATTAATCAGAGCACCTCTGGTGAGGATGCCCAATTTGAAATGAAAAACTTAGGTCACACGGAAGCCTATGTGTTGACGGAGGAGGGTAAGCTACTTGGAAAAATCTCAATTCATGGGGCAATTGAATGTGCCCACAGATCTGTATTAGAGGTTTTAGAGGCAGACCCTATTGTTCTTTATACGGACGAGTCCTTGGACAAAGCAATGCAAAAAGTCAGTCAATTTATCGGCGAAAGCCTCCCAGTGGTGAACAGAGATACAGGCATTATGCTCGGCAGTATTACCGAGGGCGCACTGTTCCAAGCAGTGATTGATATTCAAACTAAATCTAGAAATTTGGAGAGAAGTTAACTTATGACAGTTTTTACCAACTACTTCCGAGCTGCGGCTTATCTTGTTGTCAGCCTGTGTGCACTCTCCACTGCACCCAGCTTTGGCGACCCTTTTCAAGCGGGGGTCAGTGCCCTCAAACGCGGACATTATTCTACAGCCATGCGGGCCTGGATGCCTCTGGCTGAACAGGGCATTGCTCAGGCGCAGAATAATGTAGGGCACCTCTATGAGGAGGGGCTTGGCGTTTCACAGGATTACACTCAGGCGATGAGGTGGTATAAAAAAGCAGCCAATCAAGGGCTGGCTGAAGCTCAGCACAATGTCGGCATGCTCTATTATCATGGTTATGGCGTGAGGCAAAATCAACGCACTGCTCACAAGTGGTTTAATTTGGCCGCACAACAAGACTTATCAGATGCTCAGTACATGCTCGGCCTTTCTTATTACCTGGGTAAAGGTGTCAGCCAAAATAATAAATTAGCACGGGCATGGTTTTATAAGTCTGCTAAACAGGCCTATGGCAATGCACAGATGATGTTTGCTTATATGCTTCAAGCTGGCGATGGTGGCAAGCCACAGCCAGAATTAGCTATAGTTTGGGCACTATTGGCAGAAAAAAATGGCATCAAAGACGCACGTGATATAGCCTATCATGCAGAGCTAATGCTAAGTGATAAGCAAGTAGCTATAGCGAATACCCTGGTTGAAACATGCCTGCGCTCTGACCTAAAAGAGTGCACCTAAGGTCATTCACATACTTGGTAACGTTTAAAAATATGACTTTTTCCTAAAGAAACTCTGCTTGCCTCCGATCTAGTAGGTACAACCTTCTGAATAGATCGCGGGGCAGAACAATGGCAGCAAATCACAAGGCAATGAATGCCTACAAAGACGTTCAAATAACCTCGGCAGTATCCTACGCCGACGGGGTTCAGTTAATCCAAATGCTTTTTGATGGACTATTGGATGCGCTTACAGATGCTGAGACACACATCAAAGCCAAGGATATTGCTAAGAAAAGCGATGCCATCTCCCGTGCAACTAGGATCATCATTGGTCTTAAAGGCTCTCTGGATTTTGAGAAAGGTGGAGAACTTGCTCGTAATCTCAACGATCTCTATGACTACTCAACACGACAGCTTTTAAAAGCCAATTTACGCAATGATGTGAAACTGGTTGAGGAAGTCAAAGGTCTATTGGGTGAAATCAACAGTGCATGGCAACTATTACCCTCATTGATTAAAAATGAGAATGTGTCACTGGCCTCTTAGCATTTACTACGGAAACTGAGTCGCTTACAGGCGCGGCCTCTCCTGATTATGAATGACTCCCCCCTAGTCAGAGTTAGCTCCCAACTTGCATCAGCAACCATTGGATCTATAGGTCACACAGCTGGCCAACCCGGCGGCGGAAGCTCAGCGGCTAAAAAAGATCAAAAAGACAGTCACCCTGGCGCAAAGAAGAGCCCCCATTCTTTCGCTGATGTTTCTCTATCATTCGCATCTGAACA
>CAXEWB010000254.1:0-2781 GCA_963999835.1 uncultured Cellvibrionales bacterium
AAAGGTACAGTGCTCAGCAAGCAGGCTGCAGATTTATTGGTCGATGTGAACGGTGTTGGCTATGAGTTGCTTATCCCCCTTAACACATTCTTTGATATACCAGAGATTGGTGAAACAGTTTCATTGCATACCCACTTCGTGGTGCGTGAGGATGCTCAGCAGTTGTATGGGTTCAGTCAACTTGAAGAGCGCAGCTTATTCCGCAGCCTGATAAAAGTAAATGGTGTTGGTCCCAAAATGGCACTGGCTATTTTGTCAGCCATGACAGCTACTGACTTTGCTCGCTGTGTTAGAGCTGATGATGTCGCCTCCTTAGTTAATGTCCCTGGAGTGGGCAAGAAAACGGCGGAGAGTCTACTGATTGAAATGCGCGATAAAATTGATGATATGGCACCTAGCGATTCGCCACAGCCCGACCAACATGTGGCTAAAGACATCAGCGCTGAAGCGGAAAGTGCCCTCACTGCTTTGGGTTACAAACCCCAGGATGCGGCAAAAATGATTAGTCGCGTGGCTCAAAAAGATATTACGAGTGCTGAGGAGTTAATACGTGCTGCTCTAAAAGCTATGCTATAGAGAAAGACACTATGCTGGCCAATGGCAGTTGGTATAAACATTTTCACTAGTGTAAATTGCAGTCTATCAATGTATCCTTGCAGATAACGTAGAGACATTGAATCATGATAGAGCCAGATCGACTGATTTCAGCAGATAGTTCCCCCAGCGAAGAGCGAATCGATCGTGCCTTGCGTCCATTAGTACTTGCTGATTATGTGGGTCAGCCCGTCGTCAAAGAACAATTAAATATCTTTATAGAGGCTGCGCGCGGTCGCAGTGAACCGCTCGATCATACTTTGGTGTTTGGCCCCCCAGGTCTTGGTAAAACTACCTTGGCGCATATTATCGCCAATGAGATGCAAGTAGATCTCAAGACAACCTCCGGTCCGGTGCTCGAAAAAGCGGGAGATTTGGCCGCTCTGTTGACCAATCTAGAAGCTGGCGATGTGTTATTTATTGACGAAATTCATCGACTTAGCCCAGTAGTTGAGGAGATACTTTACCCAGCCTTGGAAGATTATCAGCTAGACATAGTGATAGGCGAGGGCCCAGCTGCACGCTCTATTAAGCTCGATTTGCCGCCTTTTACTTTGGTGGGCGCAACAACTAGGGCTGGCTTACTCACTTCCCCTCTTCGCGACCGTTTCGGTATAGTGCAGCGTCTAGAGTTCTACTCTGCGGACGAATTGACAAGTATTGTGACGCGCGCAGGAGATATTTTACAAGTACCAGTAAATACTGATGGCGCCAAAGAAATCGCTCGCCGTTCTCGCGGAACGCCGCGAATAGCTAATCGTCTACTACGCCGGGTGCGCGACTATGCGGAAGTCAAAGGCGACGGCCAGATCAGTGCTGAAATTGCTGATGCCGCGCTTAATATGCTCAATGTTGATCAAAGTGGTTTTGATCATTTAGATCGGCGCTTATTGTTAGCGTTGATAGAAAAATTCGATGGTGGTCCCACCGGTGTCGATAGCTTAGCTGCAGCATTGAGTGAAGAGCGTGGCACCATTGAAGATGTATTGGAACCCTATTTGATTCAACAGGGTTTTCTGATACGTACCTCAAGAGGTCGTATGGCAACTCAAATGGCCTATGATCATTTTGGCATGAAAAGTCCTAAACATGGGCAACAGCAAATGGACGCACTGCATGATTGATCAAGCCTTTGCTTGTCCGATTAGGGTCTATGTTGAGGATACTGATGCGGGTGGTATTGTATTTTATGCCAACTACCTAAAGTATATGGAGCGGGCGCGCACCGAGTTTTTTCGCAGCCTTGGTTTTCATAAGCCTGCATTATTTGATGGGTTACAATTTGTGGTTAAGGAAATTGATGTAGTGTATCACCATCCTGCGGTGTTAGATGATTTGATTGATGTCAGGGTGATGCCAACAAAACTGTCGCGAGTGACCATTGAAATACAGCAACAGGTATACAAGGAGGATAACCTTTTAGCTGAAGGCAGGGTAAAATTAGCCTGTGTTGGGGTGGAGGCGAAGCGTCCTAAACCCATACCTGTGCCAATTCATAACGCCCTTAACAATTATATATGTTAATACTGGAGTCTATACGGTGAGTGAAGAAAACCTTTCAATACTCTCTCTTATTATAAATGCAAGCCTGCTTGTTCAGCTAGTGATGGCCATACTGCTATTGGCTTCTTTAATCTCTTGGATAATGATTATCCAAAGAGGAATTTACTTGCGCAATGCGCAAGATGTGTTCAGACATTTTGAGGATACTTTCTGGTCAGGTATTGACTTGAATAACCTCTATAATGAGTTGTCAGAACTTGCCAGAAAAGAGGGTGGTAGCGAGGGTATAGAAAATGTCTTTCGTGCAGGTTTTAGAGAATTTAAGCGACTGGCCCAGAGTGAAAGGGCAGATCCGGATGCAGTAATGGGCGGAACCGACCGTGCCATGCGCGTCGCTCTATCTAGAGAAGATGAAAAACTCAGTACCAACTTACCTTTTTTGGCCAGTGTCGCCTCGGTTAGCCCCTATATTGGTTTATTTGGCACTGTATGGGGCATTATGAACTCCTTTCGTGGCCTGGCTATGGTACAGCAGGCGACCTTGGCAACGGTCGCTCCGGGCATATCCGAAGCACTGATCGCCACTGCAATGGGGCTGTTTGCTGCCATCCCAGCAGTGCTAGCCTATAACCGCTATGCTGCCAAAGTTGAGGCAATTAGTGCCAGTTACGAGACCTTTGCTGA
>CAXEWB010000255.1:0-6780 GCA_963999835.1 uncultured Cellvibrionales bacterium
ATATCATCCACCTAAACGACTCACAATTTATCAATATCTCACTGGGACAGATGAATGTTATAGACGCGTTTAGTGCCAGCCATGTCCAGCTTCTAAAAGATATTTTGCCCGTGATTGAGCAGATCTGCAGATTACACTTTACTGACTCAGAAAAGCCCACAGATAATCATTTACCCGACCAACTTGAGAGTGCACTCAATCACTTTGGGACTGCCTATCTCACCGACCGCGAATCACAGGTGGTGCAACTGTTTTTGCATGGACACTCAACGAAATCTATCGCAGAGCGTCTGGGTATCTCTCCTGAAACGGTAAAACTTCACCGAAAGAACAGTTATGCAAAATTGGATATTTCATCGCAAGCCGAGCTGTTTCACCTGTTTATAGACTCACTTGCTAGCTTGGAAAGTTACACTGGCGGCGACCCACTGGTTGGCTACCTCTAGGGCCCAATTTGGACCCAAGAGGGAAGCTTCTATGCAGACGCTAAGAGGTGACTCTTGATCAATTAGCCCTGATTTAGCGCCGTGGTCATATCAATCACTGCTTTTTTGCCGTCTCCATAGACCATCAGAGTATGGTCCATAGCGAATAATGGATTGGGCAATCCGGCAAAACCAGGGCTCAGGGAACGTTTGATAACCACAACGTTTTTGGCCTTATCCACATTCAGTATAGGCATACCGTAGATGGGGCTACCCTCTGATTCCCGAGCCATTGGGTTGGTGACATCATTAGCACCAAGCACAATCACTACATCGGTCTCTTCAAAGGTAGGATTGATCCTATCCATCTCAACTAGCTTGTCATAGGGAACTTCAGCTTCAGCTAAAAGCACATTCATATGCCCCGGCATACGCCCAGCAACTGGATGGATGCCGTATTCCACATCAATCCCTTTCGATTCCATAGCGTCAGCTAATTCGCGCACGGCATGCTGAGCTTGGGCCATAGCCATCCCATAACCAGGTACAATCACAACTCGCTTGGCCATTTCCAACATCATAGCTACTTCATCAGGCTGTGCACTGGTCACTTTACCAGCATAGATTTCGTCAGCATCGACCGTGTCACCGCCCTCAGCCATTTTGCCAAACAGCACGTTGGTCAGTGAACGGTTCATAGCCACACACATTATTCTGGTAAGAATCAGTCCAGAGGTGCCCACCAGAGATCCGGCCACAATCAGTACTGTATTGCCGAGAATAAAGCCTGCGAGTGCCGCCGCAATACCTGAGTAAGAATTTAATAGGGCTATGACTACCGGCATATCAGCACCGCCAATTGGCAGGACCAAGAATAGGCCAAGCAATAGAGCAACCGCAACCAGCGCCATAATAGCCACTGCATTGCCGGGATTGCTTACAAGTGATACCAATGCCACGAGGGCTACAACCAGTAACAGGCCGTTACCCAGTGGTCCGCCAAGCAGGGCAAAACTTTTCTTTAACAGCTCTTGCAACTTGGCAAAGGCCACTAGACTACCGGTTAGTGTAAGTGCACCAATAAGTGCTGTAAGACCTATGGAGATTACTGCTACTGTGCCCACTTCCCCTGCACCAAAAGCACTACTATCTAAGGCCACTGGTACCAATAAATCGGTAAAGCTCTGTGCATCTATACCCAACACAGAGAAGTACTCGGCCAAGGCAATGGTGAGTGATGCTCCACCTCCGAACCCATTGAGCAGAGCTACCATCTGTGGCATTGCTGTCATGCGTATGCGAAGTGCCATGACCGCACCTACGATGCCTCCAATAACCACAGCGGCAATAATATAAGTGAAGTTAACAATACTGCTATCTAACAGAGTAACAACCACAGCGATTAACATACCCAGCGCTGATAGCATATTGCCGCGCACTGCGGTTGCTGGCTTGGTTAATCCTTTAATCCCTAAAATAAACAGAACAGCGGCAATGAGGTAAACCAGATTGACAATATTTGCACTCATTATTTACTTCCTTTTAAACATGGCAAGCATGCGGTTAGTCACCAGATAGCCACCTATTACGTTGATCGATGCAAAGGTAACAGCCAAGAAACCCAAAATATTTACTAGCATCGGGGAGCTATCCGAGCCTGCTGCCAGTAAAGCGCCCACAAGCGTTATACCAGAAACCGCATTGGTACCAGACATAAGTGGGGTGTGTAAGGTTGGCGGGACTTTAACAATAAGCTCGACACCCAGAAACAGTGAAAGCACAAAAAGCGCCAGTAGTAGAATAAGAATATCCATTGAATTTACTCCTTTAATCGCCTTGCTGCTGCGTATCGGGTTCAGAGAGCCCCAATAATTTACGTATGTGAGGATGGGGTACATCCCCTTTATGGGATACTACAGTGCCGGAAACAATTTCATCGTCAAAATTGAGGTTAATCGCGCCATCTTCGAGAATCAACTCCAACAAGGTTTGGATATTTTTTCCAAACATTTGACTGGCGTGATAGGCTAATTCTGAGGGAACGTTCTCTGGTCCCAATATGATCACATCGTGGGCCACAATGGTTTCGCCCTGTTTTGTTAGATCACAGTTTCCACCACGCTCAGCTGCTAAATCAACAATCACAGACCCGGGCTTCATGGCTTTTACCATATCTTCAGTGACCAAAATCGGTGACTTTGCACCAGGCACTGCCGCCGTCGTAATAATGATGTCTTGCCGAGCAACTACCTCGGTCATCAACTCCCGCTGGCGACGCAAAAATTCCTCACTTTGCTTCTTAGCATAGCCGCCGGCGTCCTCAGAGGATTCAGTTGCTAGATCTAGTTCTACTGGTTTTGCGCCCACTGAGATAATCTGTTCGCGTGCGGCTGGTCTGACATCATAGGCCTCGACAACTGCGCCCAGTCGCTTGGCCGTTGCACAGGCCTGAAGCCCGGCGACGCCAACACCCATAATCAATACGTTGGCTGGCTGTAATGTACCCGCGGCAGTCATCAACATGGGTAGAATTCTTGGTGCAGCTTCAGCACCCAACAATACCGATCTATATCCGGCTAATGTGGCCATCGATGAGAGCACATCCATACTTTGGGCACGACTGATGCGCGGTACTAATTCAAGTGCGATGGCCGTTGCTCCCGTGCTTGCGACCTGTTGCGCTGCCTGAGGTGATGCAAGGGGATCCATCATCCCAATCACTATCTGATCAGGACGTAACATCTCTAAATCTTGCTGGGAATTCTGGGTATTGCAGCCAAAGCTTTGAACTTGAAGAAGAATATCGGCAACCTTGAATAGTTTCGCTCTGTCTGAAACGATTTTAGCCCCCACAGCCTTGTAATCGCTGTCTAAAAATCCAGCGGCACGACCTGCATCTGACTGTACCTGAAACTCAACGCCCTTGTCTGCAAAAGCCTTTATGTTGTCTGGGCATATGGCTACTCTCTTCTCCCCTCCCACAAGTTCCTTTGTGATTCCTATAATCAAACTCTACTCCTTACTGGTAATTTCTCATGCAAAAGAATTGTTGAATCGCCTCTCACATTGATTCATCGATTTGCGCGCATTGTAACAAAACCCTTAACCCAATCCATTATTAATATTCCTATACGGGTCATAAGATAATTTTATCGCATCCTTAAGCAGATACATCGACAATGGCAAATATTCAGCCTAAGCCGAGCGGGTCACGGCAAAATCAGCAAGTTTTAGCAGTACTTGTTTATGCTCACTGTCACTGAGTGACTGTATAGCTCCTTTAGCAAGTTCGGCATTCTCTCGCGCCCTATCCAGGCTGTAGGCGAGACCGCCAGATTTAATTACTATTTCAAGCACTTGATTAAAGTTCTGCATAGACTTTGCCTCAATGGCAGATCGCAATACTTGGCTCTCAGCTGCAACCACATTATCGCGCGCATAGATAATAGGCAGTGTCATCTTACCCTCGGCAAGATCATCACCAATGTTTTTACCCGTTATTTCCACATCACCCTCGAGATCAAGGACGTCATCAGCGATTTGAAAGGCCATACCCAGATGCTTGCCATAACTTGCCATCGCTGCTCTGTCACCATTACCAAGGACAGCGCCACACTCGGCAGCCGCCTCAAATAACTTAGCGGTTTTTCTATAAATCACTTCTAAGTAAGTCCTCTCATCAAGATCAGAATTGCCAGCATTAGCCATCTGCTGAACCTCTCCCTCAGAGATAACATTAGTGGCATTAGCGATGGTGCTCATGATATCCATATCAGCAATTTCAACGAGTACTTGAAAGGCGCGGGAATAAAGAAAGTCGCCCACGAGTATGCTCGGTGCATTACCCCATATAGCATTAGCCGTTTGACGGCCACGGCGTAACTTGGAGAGATCAACCACATCATCATGAAGGAGTGTTGCAGTGTGAATAAACTCTATCACCGCAGCTATCTTTTGATGATTAATACCCCCTGAGTAGCCATTGGCAAACGCGCTGAGCAACACTAAAATAGGTCTCAGGCGTTTGCCCCCTGAGTCAATAATATAATTACCAACATCACCGACCAGAGCGACATCTGAACTTAGGTTATCTATGATCAATTGATTGACCGCACAAAAATCATCTGCGACTGTGCTTTTATAGAAGGTCATTTTTTAGAAAGAGTTCCGAATATTAACTGCCGCATGCTAGGCACAGCTTGGCATACTGTCAACCCCATTTATCAGTTTAACCCTCAGTCATTAGATATCATCTGACATCTGAACGGCATTTAACTATTGATGATGTCCAAATAAGTGGTTACGATGCGTTTTTTAGTAGCAAACCACATAAGGTTGATATGTCTTTTACACCTGCTTCTTCCTACAGCAAGGAAGAAATTCTAAAATGTTGCAACGGTGAGCTTTTTGGTCCTGGCAACGCTAAACTCCCAGCCCCTAATATGTTAATGATTGATCGCATCACTGAAATAAATAACAGTGGTGGCAGCAAGGGGTTAGGACAAATCATTGCTGAGATAGATATCAAACCAGACCTCTGGTTTTTCGACTGTCATTTTAAAGGCGATCCGGTCATGCCTGGCTGTCTGGGACTCGATGCCCTATGGCAGTTGATTGGTTTCTTTCTAGTTTGGAATGGAAACCCAGGCAGAGGCAGAGCGCTTGGCGCCGGAAGTATTAAGTTTTTCGGTCAAATTTTGCCAAAAGCAAATAAAGTCGTCTATAAGTTAGACATGACAAGGCTTATTCAGCGCAAATTGATAATGGGCATCGCCGATGGAAGCGTTGAAGTAGATGGTCGTGAAATCTACACAGCCAAAGATTTAAAGGTTGGATTATTTGAAAATACGGAAGATTTCTAAACTATTTTCTGCATAACAAAAAATGAAAAAGGATAATCAATGAAACGCGCAGTAGTTACTGGACTTGGAATAATTTCCTGTCTGGGTAATGATAAAGAAACGGTAACCAAATCCCTAAAAGAAGGCATTTCTGGCATTCGTTATCGAGAAGATTTTGCCGAGATGGGGCTCAAGTGTAATGTTGGCGCCGTTCTGGATATTGACCCCAAAGACCATATAGACCGCAAAGTTATACGCTTTATGGGGCCGTCAGCCTCCTATGCCTATATGGCAACAGATAGAGCCATAGCTGATGCGGGGCTGACTCAGGACATGGTTTCAAACCCAAGAACGGGGCTGGTTATGGGTTCTGGCGGGGTCTCTGGCGAGATGTTCACCGAAACCATCGATGTCATGCGTGACAGGGGAATTAAGCGCGCGGGTCCCTACCGAGTCACCCAAATTATGGCCAGTACGGTCTCTGCCTGCGTCGCAACACCGTTCAAAATTAAAGGTGTCAACTATTCATTGGCTTCAGCTTGTGCGACAAGCGCCCACTGTATTGGACATGCTATGGAACTCATACAACTGGGTAAACAGGACATCTTACTGGCTGGAGGCTCAGAAGATATGCACTGGTCCATGGCCGGTATGTTTGATGCCATGGGTGCGTTAACCAGCAAATACAATGATACACCTGAGGTTGCTTCCCGCGCCTATGATGCAGATCGCGACGGTTTTGCGCCCGGTCTTGGGGCAGGCACAGTTGTTGTGGAAGAGCTTGAGCATGCACTGGCCAGAGGTGCTAATATCATTTGCGAAATCACTGGCTATGGCGCCACATCAGATGGCGCGGATATGGTGGCTCCCTCAGGTGAAGGCGCAGAACGCTGTATGAAAATGGCCATGGAGACTGTCTCTGGACCAATTGATTATCTCAATACCCATGGCACCAGCACACCAGTGGGTGATATTGCAGAGCTCACAGCTATTCGTAATACCTTCGGAGACAACTGTCCCGATATCAGCTCAACAAAATCCCTCTCTGGTCATAGTCTGGGAGCGGCGGGTGTGCACGAGGCAATTTATTGTATGCTGATGATGGAAAACGATTTTGTCGCCGGCTCAGCACATATTGACAACCTTGATGAACAGGCAGATAGTCTGCCTATTGTGCTTCAAAGTAAAGAGCGAAAGCTAAATCGAATTATGTCCAACAGCTTTGGTTTTGGTGGCACTAATGCCAGTCTTATTATGGAGCGCTTTACTGACTAGGTCTCAGTAATTTACCACTGCTATTAACTTATCTCTGGATAATCTGCCTCTGGATAGAGTTCTAGTATTTCCTGCCGTTGCTGTTCAGCCGTGAAACGCTGCCACATAAAACCATCACTGTCGTATGTTAGGGTCATCTCTAACATTTGAGGATCTTCAAAACCTAAGTGACGAAGTTGACCCGCTTGATTAGGTTTTTCCGATATAGATAGGTTAACTTCATCAGTGCGCCATAGTGC
>CAXEWB010000256.1:0-1996 GCA_963999835.1 uncultured Cellvibrionales bacterium
GTTGGTATTGGTAGAAGTCGACAATGAACGGTTCTTAATTGGAGCAACTCCAGCTAATATCAACACCATTGCAAAGTGGCCTGCTGATGTTAATGGGAACGACGCACTTGGGCCCCCAGAATCGGCAAGTCTCGGTGCTGAGTAGGCCAGGCTGACTCAATTCCGCCGCAGGGGCGGGAGCAGAACCGGGCCCATCGACTTGGGGGGCTAATGTTCAGATTCTTGCTGCTCTTGCTGATGTTCTTGTCAGCGACTGACGCTGCGGCACAGGGCGCCATCCCGATTTTGAGCGCGGTGCAGGGCCAGGCGGGCGAGACCGAATATTCGGTCACGTTGCAACTACTTGGCCTGATGACGGTACTCACTCTGCTACCGTCAATTCTGCTGATGATGACCAGCTTTACGCGGATCATTATCGTTTTATCACTGCTCAGGCAGGCACTGGGTACCGCTCAGACCCCACCTAACCAAATTCTGTTAGGCGTCGCACTCTTCCTCACTATCTTTATCATGGCACCTGTGTTCACTCAGGTTTACGACGACGCAATCGCACCCTACAGTAATGACGAGATGGAGCTGGAGGCAGCGATCGAGGCGGCGCAGATCCCTATGAAGGATTTTATGTTGCGCCAAACCCGAGAGAACGACCTGCAGACTTTTGTCAGTATCGCAGATAACCCGGACATCACCTCGCCGATGGAGACACCACTCACTGTCCTCGTGCCGGCTTTTATTACCTCAGAACTCAAGAGCGCGTTCACCATTGGATTTATGCTCTATATCCCTTTCATCATCATTGATATGGTTGTCGCCAGCGTGTTGATGTCCATGGGTATGATGATGTTGTCTCCTATGATCATTTCATTACCTTTTAAACTTTTGTTGTTTGTGATGGTGGATGGCTGGATGCTGCTGATGACATCGCTGACCGGCAGTTATGTATAGGATCTATTGATATGGAGACGACAGAAGTCATCGGCATTGGCAGAGAAGCGATCTGGACCGTCATATATGTAGCGGGCCCGGTGCTGATTATTGCACTGTCAGTGGGGCTGACTATTGGCGTATTTCAAGCGGCCACATCCATCCAGGAAATGACGCTGAGCTTTATCCCCAAATTGGCGGCTTTGGTTGCCTCTTTACTTATATTTGGCGATTGGCAACTCACCGTTCTGTCGGAGATGTTTATCTCGATCTTCAACATGATCCCGCAAATTTTCACGCGATGAATCTGATCCTTGATGATGTCGTACTGCTTCTTGTCACTGGCTTAATTCCACTCTTGCGCATTTCGGCGCTGCTACTTGCGGCGCCGCTGGTGTCTCTCAAGGTCGTTTCAATTCGCATTCGCGTTGCTCTGGCGGTGGTACTTACGATCTTTGTCTACCCTACCCTGGAGTTGCCGGTGATAGATCCAGTCAGTGCGGCGGGTTTGATGTTGATCATCCGCGAATTGCTGGTAGGGCTGCTTTTTGCAGCTGTGCTACAAGTCGTGAATGCCGCTTTGGTCGTAGCAGGTCAGACATTGTCGATGAGTATGGGACTTGGTATGGCGCAAACGGTGGATCCCAATATTGGTCGTGTACCAGTTCTTGCCTCGTTTCTGGTGGTGCTGTCGACCCTCATATTTCTCTCCATCGGCGGTCATCTGATCTTGATAGAGCTGATATTGATGAGTTTTGAGGTGATGCCCATAGGCGGCCAAATTAACTTTGTCGAAACCATTGTCAACTTTACCGAATGGACTGCGATGGTCTTTCTAGGAGGGGTGCTGATAGCGCTACCCATCATGTTAACCATGATGTTGGTCAACCTTTGCATCGGGATCGTGACGCGGGCGGCACCTGCGCTCAATATTTTTGCCGTCGGATTTCCGGCAATGGTGCTGGCAGGCATAGTCCTTTTTTTGGTGTATGTGGTGAACATTGGCCACCGTATTGAATGGCTGTGGCTGGAGGCGTTCCAGAGGGCACAGAACATCTGGGTGGTGGCCTGA
>CAXEWB010000257.1:0-2624 GCA_963999835.1 uncultured Cellvibrionales bacterium
AATGCCTCGCCATTTTTTCTGGTCAAAAATAATAGGTGTTTACTTATATGCCCATTTATGAATATCGCTGTGAAGCCTGTGGCCACGAACTGGAGGCATTGCAGAAAATCAGCGACAAAGTACTTACTGATTGCCCTGCCTGTGGTCAATCGGCACTGAAGAAGTTGGTATCTGCTGCAGGTTTCAGGTTGACTGGAAGCGGCTGGTACGAGACTGACTTTAAGGACTCAAAGCAGAAGAATCTCAGTACTGGGTCGGAAACTACTCAGGGTGAAACTGGCGGTGACAAAGGTTCTTCCTCACAGAGCAAAGACACTACAGGTGGCGCAGAGGTTAAAAAACAAATACCACCAGTGAGTAAACCGGCATCGCAAAAACCGATGGATAAGGACTAAAATTGATGCAACGAACAACCTATTGCGGACTTGTTAGACGTACTCATCTAGACCAAGAGATGACCCTCTGTGGTTGGGTGGATCGCCGTCGTGATCATGGTGGGGTAATCTTTCTCGACTTACGGGACAGAGAAGGTATTGTACAGGTAGTATTTGACCCAGATGCAGGCGATTTTTTTCAGCTTGCTGATAAAGTGCGTTCCGAGTACGTTTTGCAAGTGACAGGAAAAGTGCGCGCTAGAAGTGAGGCCACTGTCAATCCCAATATGGCCACCGGCGACATAGAGGTCTATGGCAGTGATCTAAAGATTCTCAATACGGCGGCAACGCCGCCTTTTCAGTTAGATGAGTATGTTAATGTAGGTGAGGATGTGCGCCTGAAATATCGCTATATGGATTTGCGACGCGGCGATATGCAAAAAAGTCTACGCCTGCGCTCGAAAATAACCTCCTCAATTCGCAACTACATGGCTGATAGTGGGTTCTTGGATATTGAGACACCGGTTATGACAAGGGCCACGCCAGAGGGTGCCAGAGACTACTTAATACCTTCGCGTACCTATCCCGGTCAATTTTTTGCTATGCCCCAATCACCCCAGTTGTTCAAGCAGTTGTTAATGGTGGCAGGCTTTGACCGCTATTACCAAATAGCGAAGTGTTTTCGCGATGAGGATCTGCGCGCTGATCGTCAACCTGAGTTTACGCAGATTGATATTGAGGCGTCCTTTACCGATGAAGAGCAGATTATGTCTATTACTGAGACCATGATCAGCAATATATTCGATGAACACCTCAATGTGCAGTTAGGTAGTTTTCCGCATATGACCTATGCTGAGGCGATGGATCGCTTTGGTTCTGACAAACCCGATCTTCGGATTCCCCTCGAGTTGGTTGAAATCAAAGACCTGCTTAAAGATATTGATTTCAAAGTATTCGCGGGGCCGGCCAATGATTCCGCTTGTCGAGTTACTGCGCTCAAAGTGCTAGGTGGTGCTGAAATATCCCGAAAGCAGATTGATGACTACACTAAATTTGTCGGAATCTATGGTGCCAAAGGGCTAGCCTGGATCAAGGTCAATGCCATTGAGTCTGGTATTGAAGGATTACAGTCACCCATCATCAAGTTTTTGGGTGATGATGTGACGATGCAAATTATGCAGCGTCTAGACGCAAAAAATGGTGATATTGTTTTCTTTGGGGCGGACAAAGCGTCAATTGTCTGCGAAGCATTGGGTGCTCTGCGCTGCAAAATAGGCGAAGACCTCAAACTTTACACCTGTGATTGGGCACCTTTATGGGTTGTAGATTTCCCTATGTTTGAAACCACAGATACAGGGGCTTTGACACCATTGCATCATCCGTTCACTGCGCCCTCCTGTGATAAAGATGCCCTGAAAGCAGATCCTGCCAGCGCCCTATCTCGTGCCTATGATATGGTACTTAACGGTGTCGAATTGGGCGGTGGTTCTATTCGTATCCATGACCAGTCAATGCAAGCCGCCGTCTTCGATGTGCTGGGGATTGATGAACAAGAGCAGCAAGAAAAGTTTGGCTTCCTGCTCGATGCATTGAAATTTGGCGCACCACCCCACGGTGGCTTGGCCTTTGGGTTAGACCGTATCATTATGTTGATGCTTGGGGCTGATTCCATACGTGATGTAATCGCCTTCCCGAAAACCCAATCTGCCGCATGCTTGATGACCGATGCACCTAGCACAGTAGAGAGCTCACAGCTGCGCGATCTCAATATTAAATTGCGTAATAAAGACAACCCATCTAGTTAGAGAGCAGTTGGAGATTATTTATGGCAGGTCATAGTAAATGGGCCAATATAAAACACCGCAAAGCGGCTCAAGATGCGAAGCGCGGTAAAATATTTACTAAGTTGATTCGCGAATTAGTTGTAGCGGCAAAAGCCGGTGGACCCAACCCAGATGATAATCCTCGACTGCGTGCTGCGGTTGATAAGGCGCTGGGCGCTAATATGAAGCGCGATACAATCGATAAAGCGATTGCGCGTGGTGCTGGTGCTGGAGAAGGTGAAAATTATGATGAAATTACCTATGAGGGCTATGCGCCAGGTGGTGTCGCTGTCCTTGTAGAGTGTATGACTGACAATCGCAATCGAACTGTGGGAGAGGTACGCCATACATTCTCTAAGCGTGGAGGCAATTTGGGTACCGACGGCTCAGTGGCTTATTTGTTTAAGCGTATTGGCCAAATTGGTTA
>CAXEWB010000258.1:0-5752 GCA_963999835.1 uncultured Cellvibrionales bacterium
AAGATCGTTTTGATTTGTAGCACCCTCTGATAGAGCGCTGGGGTTTTTCTCTTTCTGGATTCTCTGGTAAATTTCTTCCCTATGAACAGCGACTTCTTTCGGTGCATTCACACCTAATCTAACTTGATTACCGCGAACACCTAGCACAGTAACTGTAACATCATCACCAATCACTAGCGTTTCCCCTACTCTTCTTGTGAGTATTAACATAGATAGCTCCTAGACTAATTCCTTTTTTCTTCTACTTTTGTTAAAAGCATTTAGACTGTGTTTACATAAAGAGTAATTTTTGACAGCCTTGATTGCTTAATTTTCTATTCTTATGCAGTTGTACCACGATTTTTAATGCATCCCATAATGGGATAAAATAAAGCTTTTACCTGACATCCTTGTGATGTCCCTAATTGGAGCACACGAAGATTATATATAAAACTAACAAACTTCTTTGATCTAGTCCAACTTTATGAGGCGAGATCATCTAAATCAAAGGCAGAATGCAGAGATCGCACTGCAAGCTCCAAATACCGCTCTTCTACCACGACTGTGATCTTTATCTCAGAAGTAGTGATTAACTGAATATTAATGCCCTCATCAGCCAAAACCTTAAACATTTTTGCCGCTACCCCAGCATGGGAGCGCATGCCAACACCCACAATAGAAATCTTTACAATACCATTGTCCGCCTCTACTTCCTTAGCTCCCAGATCATCAGCAATTTTCGCCAATAGTTTTTTTGCCGCCAGTAAATCATTGCGGTGCACAGTAAACGTAATGGAAGCGGAATTATCTTTGGCGACATTCTGTACAATAACATCAATTTCTATGTTGGCATCGCTGATAGCACCTAGTACTTTATAAGCAACCCCCGGCTGATCGGGTATACCCCGGATTGTAAGTTTCGCCTCATCACGATTAAACGCGATGCCTGATACAACTGCCTTTTCCATCTGATCGTCTTCCTCTAGGGAAATGAGCGTGCCAGGTCCCTTCTCAAAACTGGACATAACACGCAGTGGTACATTGTATTTACCTGCAAACTCTACTGAGCGGATCTGCAGAATCTTTGAGCCCTGACTGGCCATCTCAAGCATTTCTTCAAAGGTAATTTTATCCAATCGTTGGGCACTGGCGACAATTCTCGGATCAGTGGTGTAAACGCCATCCACATCTGTATAGATCTGACATTCATCCGCTTTTAGAGCTGCCGCAAGGGCTACTGCCGTAGTATCAGAACCACCCCGACCCAATGTGGTTATATTGCCCTGTTCATCACTGCCTTGAAAGCCTGCAACCACAACAACCCGACCCACATCGAGATCTTCCTTAATACGATGCCCATCTATTTCTTTAATTCTCGCCTTGCCATGGGCATTATCCGTGAGAATACGCACCTGCCCGCCGGTGTAAGATCGAGCATCTACTCCAATATCCTCAAGCGCCATGCACAAAAGAGCTATGGTCACCTGCTCGCCGGTACTTACAAGCACATCCATCTCACGGGGAGATGGACTTTCCTGAATCTCATTGGCCAATGCGATAAGACGATTTGTCTCACCACTCATGGCGGAGACCGCAACCACCAACTGATGACCAGCTTTGTAATTTTCAGCTACCCGATTGGCCACAGCTTGGATACGCTCGACAGTACCTACCGAGGTGCCACCATATTTTTGGACTATTAAACTCATAAATAATGAAGATCAGCTAAAAAAAGGCGCAAATTAAACAGCAATTGGACTAAAAAGTTAAGTATATTTTTATTTCTAAGTTAACTTTTCTTCTACCCACGACGAGACTGATTCAAGTGCTGTTGATAGATTGGAGAGATCTGTAGTCGCTCCCATAGCCATATCTGGACGTCCACCACCCTTGCCACCGATCTGAGAATTTGCATGTTGCATCAGGTCACCCGCCTTTAAATCGGCAGTGAGATTGCTGGTTACCCCCGCAACAAGTGAGGCTTTATCATCCTCTTTAGCAACAAGGAAAAATACGCCTTTATTGATTTTGGAACGCACCTGATCAGCGATATTTTTTAAGCTTTTAGCATCAGCACCTTCAACAACCGTTGCTAGAACTGATATACCTTTAACGTCTTTAGCTTGAGACATTAGGTCAGACCCAGAAGCACTAGCCAGCTGTTGCTTTAAACTATACAGCTGTTTTTGCAGACTGCGATTATCCTGAACCAGTTGACGTACCTTCTCTGACAAACTGGCGCCAGATGAACGCGTGATTGAAGCTATCTCTGACAGGGTATCCTGCATGCTGTTACAGAAAGCCATAGCACTTTCACCAGTTACAGCTTCAATTCGACGAATGCCGGCTGCAACACTGGTCTCTGTGGTGATTTTAAACAGCGCAATATCACCGGTGCGAGCAACATGGGTTCCACCACAGAGCTCCACAGAAAAGTCACCACCCATACTCAAGACTCGCACCTGCTCACCGTACTTCTCACCAAATAGTGCGTTTGCCCCCTGCATCATAGCCTCATTCATTGACATTATTTGCGTTTTAACAGCAGAATTGCGTAAAATCTCAGCATTGACGATCTGTTCAACCTGTCTAATCTGATCGACATTGACTGATTCATTGTGAGAAAAATCAAATCGCAGTTTTTCACTGTCTACCAATGAACCCTTTTGCTCCACATGTTCTCCAAGTACCCGTTTTAATGCCTCGTGAACCAGATGGGTTGCAGAGTGATTGAGTGCTGTTGCTTGACGCACAGTGGCATCAACCTGAGCCAAAACCTGATCACCTACTGTCAAACTACCCTTGACCACCGAACCTATATGGAGGTTATGTTCGCCTGACTTTTGGCAATCAACCACTTCAACGGTGGCTGAATCGCAGCTCAAATAACCACTATCTCCAACCTGTCCACCAGATTCCGCATAAAATGGCGTATTATCTAAAACCACTGCAACACGCATTCCCTCGCTTACCGATTCAACCTGATTGCCCTCTGAATAAAGGCCAATTACCTTACCACTATCATTTAATTGGTCATAGCCGCTAAATTGAGTGACGCCCTCAAGACGAATAGTTTCCGAATAATTAATATCAAACTGACTGGCTGACCGCGCTCTAGCTCGCTGCTCTGTCATACACAATTCATAGCCAGCCATATCAAGGCTATAGCCTCGCTCTCGGGCAATATCATTAGTCAGATCAGTTGGGAAACCATAGGTATCATAGAGCAAGAAGATCAAATCACCGGGTAACGTCTTACCATTGAGCTCTGCAAGGGCCGACTCTAAGACAGTCATGCCTTTATCCAGAGTTCTGGCGAACTGCTCTTCTTCCCGCTTGAGCGTATCGCTAATCGCCTTTGCGCTCTCGATTAGTTCAGGATAGGCATCACCCATAATATCTCCAAGAGGTGATACCAATTGATAGAAGAAACTGCCCTGCGCACCTAACTTGTGACCATGTCGCAGTGCCCTGCGAATAATTCGGCGAAGGACATAGCCTCGACTCTCGTTAGCCGGTTGAACCCCATCTAGCACTAAGAATGCGCAGGATCGAATATGATCTGCCAAAACTTTCAAGGAGTCGCTGGCTGTGTCTTCACACCCAGTTATTTTGGCCGCTGCCTTTATCAGGTACTGGAAAAGATCAATATCATAATTACTATGGACGCCCTGCATCACAGCTGCAACTCTCTCTAAGCCCATGCCAGTATCAATGGATGGGCGTGGCAGCGATGTCATCTCACCGTCGCCATCACGCTCAAACTGCATGAATACCAAATTCCAGATTTCTATGTAGCGATCGAGATCGTCATCTTTACTGCCCGGCGGCCCACCTGGTATATGCTCACCATGATCCCAAAATATCTCCGTGCTAGGGCCACAGGGACCTGTATCACCCATCTGCCAAAAGTTATCCTCGTCTAATCTCGACAGACGTTCGGGATCTACGCCAATTTTATTTATCCAGATATCCGCAGCTTCATCATCGCTGATATGAACGGTAACCCAGAGACGCTCTTTGGGAAGCTTTAAAACTTCAGTGAGAAACTCCCAAGCCATGCCAATTGCCTGCTCTTTAAAGTAATCACCAAAGCTAAAGTTACCTAACATCTCAAAGAAAGTATGATGTCTTGCTGTATAGCCCACGTTCTCCAAATCATTGTGCTTACCACCGGCTCTAACACAGCGCTGGGAGGATACAGCACGCACATAATCGCGTTTTTCTGCACCTAGAAACACATCCTTAAACTGCACCATACCGGCATTGGTAAAAAGAAGGGTTGGATCATTTTCAGGAACCAAAGAGCTACTGGGGACTCTGTTATGCCCCTTTGAGGCAAAGTAGTTAAGGAAGGCTTCCCGTATTTCAGCACTTTTCATTCTTGTTAGGTTCCAAGTATCTATTTACGTTAAGTGTTAAAGATTTTGCTCTGAAAATTTTTTCGCCTTTCGATCACTATTCCCCGTGTTTGCTAAAACATGGAGGTGCAGGTGAAACACCGTCTGACCCGCATCTGCCCCGTTATTGATCACCACACGAAACGCATCATCAACACCCCTCATACGAGCCACCTCTCCCGCAACCCACATTAGATGACCCAGCAAAGCGCGCTGCTCTTGTTCAGCATCAGCTAGGCGTGGAATCGGCAGACGAGGGATCACCAACATGTGTACGGGAGCCTGAGGTGCTATATCGTTAATGACGATACACTGGTCATCTTCATAAACAATGTCTGCAGGAAGTTCTCTATTGATAATACGAGTAAACAAACTTTCATCATTCATAGGAGTATCCGATACAAAAACAGTTTATGGTCGATATTTTTACTTTTTGTCAGAACGCAATTTTTCATCGGCTTTTAATTGCCTTGCTTCCGACTCCAACATAACCGGAATGCCATCGCGAATTGGGTAGGCCAATCCACTGGCGCGACACACTAACTCATCGGCATCGGCCATATACTCCAGCGGCGCTTTACTCACTGGACAGACTAAAATACTCAGAAGCTGTTTATCCACATTAATAATCCAATTTTAAACGGCGCTAGTTTACGCAAAGTACATCTAAATCGCCATGCAAAGTTAACCTGTTGCATTATGCTCTAAGTAAAGAACAGCATACTATTTTGCTGGCAGTGCTTTTAATACCAACTGAGGATCAATACGCTCCTTTTGCCAATTCATACGCCAATCTAGATGTGGACCTGTGGCCCTTCCAGAAGCTCCAACCTCAGCAATTGGTTCACCTCTCTCTACGTTTTGTCCAAGCTCTAAGTATATGTCACTAAGATGAAGAAACGTTGAACTGAGTCCGTGTCCATGATCAATTATCAAGGTACCACCGGAATAGAACAAATCTCTGTGAGCAAAAATGACTACACCCCCTGCCGGCGCTCTAACCAGTGTGCCCGTAGGAGCAGCATAATCAATACCATAGTGCGGTCTTTTAGGAATTCCATTATAGATACGCTGACTTCCGTAGACACCCGTTATGGGCCCTGACAGAGGGGGCATAAAACCGTCCAAAAAATAGATATCATCGGTAACTTGACCGCGAGCACTGGCAACCATTCTGGCATCGTTGCGTATTCTTTTTAGGTCTTTTTCAGAGGGCGTGACAGTCTCCTGAGGCACACCCTCTATACGCTGGGTGTTGTAGACTCTTTGATCTAAACTTAGCGTTTGTCGGTGTTTTTGCGCGTTATTATCAACAACTGTCAGCTCTACAGTTTTTGGCGCATCGCGCCCAAAGCCTAGCAGAAAGTACCCAT
>CAXEWB010000259.1:0-7792 GCA_963999835.1 uncultured Cellvibrionales bacterium
AATAAATTTTACTAAAAATAGCTAATATATCAATAATTATTTATAACGCCATCTGCCGTAATAAGGAGGGTAAAATGCTAATCGGAGTTCCAAAAGAAATTAAAAACCATGAGTATCGAGTAGGACTTACACCCTCATCGGTCGCCGAATTAGTAGGCCGTGGTCACAGGGTGATTATTGAGCGCAACGCTGGTGATGCTATTGATTTTAGTGATGAACAATACCAACAGGTTGGTGCGGAAATCGTCGAGACTGCGAAAGCTATTTATGATCGTGCGGAACTGATTATAAAGGTTAAAGAGCCTCAACATAATGAATGCCATTTGTTACGCGAGGGGCAGATTCTCTACACCTACTTGCACTTGGCGCCAGATCCTGAGCAAGCCCAGTTGCTAGTTGAATCCGGTGCAACCTGTGTGGCTTATGAGACAGTGACCGATGCTAGTGGTGGATTACCTCTGCTTGCACCTATGTCAGAAGTTGCGGGACGAATGTCAGTTCAGGCGGGCGCCCATCACCTAGAAAAAGCTCAGGGTGGACGAGGTGTGTTATTGGGAGGTGTGCCGGGCGTAGCCCCAGCTAAGGTATTGGTTATTGGTGGCGGTGTAGTGGGCGACAATGCAGCGAAAATGGCGGTGGGTATGGGTGCAGAGGTAACAATTCTAGACCGCTCTATTTCTCGATTGCGGGAATTGGATAATGATTTTGAGGGCAGAGCGCGTTGTGTCTACTCCACAGCAGCTGTAATTGAGGAGTATGCCCTTGACGCTGATTTGATAATTGGTGCTGTATTAATTCCGGGAGCTGCTGCACCAAAATTATTAACCGAGGAGTTGGTAGGGCGAATGAAGAAAGGCTCGGTTGTTGTAGATGTTGCTATAGATCAGGGGGGCTGTTTTGAAACGTCAAGAGTAACTACCCATCAGCAACCAACCTACAAGGTGGGTGATGTGGTGCATTACTGCGTAGCCAACATGCCGGGAGCGGTTGCTCGAACATCTACCATTGCTTTAAATAATGTCACGTTACCCTATGCCCTAGCACTAGCTGAAAACCCGGTAAATTCGCTGTACCGCGATAAGCATTTACAGAATGGCTTAAACATCCATAAAGGCAAAGTGACTTACAAGGCGGTTGCTGACGCTCTGGGTTATTCATTTGTGCCCCCAGATGAAGCATTGAAGGCCTAACTAATTGTCTTTACTTTAAGTTTCGGCTAAAAATAGGGCTCGACGCGGAGCAGGGTGGCCTTCAATAGTTTTCTCTGGGTTGATCGGATCTAAAAAGTCGACCAGGGACTCAAAGGTCATCCACTCTGTGGAGCGCTGTTCACCAATGCTGGTTTGATTTAGATCCACTAGTCTAGGATTGTTGTACCCTAATTTCCGCATCCAGCCGATCAAGGTGCTTGGCGAAGGCAGAAACCAGACATTGGGCATTTTTGCATAACGGCCCTCTGGGACTAACACTTCGCCATCTGCCCCTTCGATAACCAGAGTCTCAAGAATCAGTTGTCCTCCAGGACGAATGAGTTCTTTGAGTTCTTGTAAATGATCTAAGGGTGATCGTCTGTGATACAAAACGCCCATAGAGAATACACTATCAAAAGCTAGCAGTTTTTCTGCAATATGTTCAATGCTCAATGGCAATACATCAACTGGGTGCTCTGCACCAGCGAAATGCTTAATAGCATAGAACTGAAATACCGATTTAGGGGATGGATCTATACCAATGACGCGCTTGGCCCCAGCGCCCAACATGCGCCAACAATGATAGCCGTTGCCACAGCCCACATCCAATACCAGTCGATCGTTAAGCGGCGTGATATGAGGCAATAATCGCTCCCACTTCCAGTCAGATCGCCATTCAGTGTCTACATTCAAGCCGAATAATTCATAGGGTCCTTTGCGCCATGGGTGCAATGCCATTAGTGTAGCCTGTAACTGTTGCCTGCGGCCCTTGTCCATTAGGCTTGGGTCACCAATGGATACGCCTTTGGTGAAGTCAGTGTTTATTGGGTCGAGCTCAGGAAGTTGATCCAGACACTCTTGCCATGAGGACATGTCACCCCAGCGCTCTGGGCGCAGTTGCATTTCCAGTAGACTGGGCAACTTTTCACCCAAACTGGATAGAGGTGAGTCCTCTAGCCAGCTAAGAAGGTTCTGGTATTTTTGTCTTGAATCAGTCATATTGAATACAATGTTAATGGCGCGGATTATAGTTTATTTCTGCTTAACAATTAAAAATCTCAACTTAAACTGATCAAAAAATCATTATGAGTAGCCAGCGTTTGAATGAACTCGAGGAAAAACTTGCCTATCTCGAAGCAGGTAATGCACAGCTCAGTGAGGAAATATACCGTCAACAACAAGAGATAAGTGCCCTTACAAAAGCTCACCATCAGATGATCGAGCGCATAGATGAGCTTCAGCAGGGTGAAAAATCCAATTCTCAGAACTCTGAGCTTGTAGAGCAGCCTCCGCATTATTAATGGGTAGTTTACCTCTCTGGGTGTGGCAAATTAATTTTATGACATAATCTATTATTAGTAAGGTCTAATAAAAGGTTAGGGGAATAATTATGTCGCAAGTGCTTAACGCAGAAAAAAAGGATATAGATGACATTTTTGCCCATCAAGGGAAATATGCGCTGTCCCTGAGAAAGACTGACTTCCGTCAGCGGCTGGCAGTGTTGGCGCGTTTTGAGAGAGTCTTTAAAGCTTCCTATGATAAGATTTATAAGGCCGCTGCAGCTGACTTTTCTAAACCCGAAGCGGAAGTAGATACTTCGGAGATTCTGCCAGTTATTTCTGAAATAACCCATGTGCGAAAAAATTTAAAACACTGGATGAAGCCAAAATCTGCACGAGCTACCATGGCTATGTTTGGCACTAAGTCCAAAATAGTGACTGAGCCCATGGGAGTGACACTGATTATATCTCCATGGAATTATCCATTTAACCTCACATTTGCGCCCATGATCTGGTCGATTGCAGCCGGTAATACGGTAATAATCAAGCCCTCGGAAATGACGCCAGCCATGTCTGCGGTGATTGTTGATATTGTCACTGAAGCATTTAGGCCTGAAGAAGTCTCTGTCTTTGAGGGGGATGCTGAGGTAGCCAGCTACCTAACTAGTTTGCCCTTTGACCATATCTTCTTCACGGGCAGTCCTGCGGTAGGAAAGCATGTGATGGCGGCGGCGGCAAAAAACTTAACTTCAGTGACTCTGGAGTTGGGTGGTAAAAGTCCGGTGATTGTAGATCAATCGGCTAACCTCAAAAAGACCACAGGTTCAATTGCCTTTGGTAAGTTTGCTAATAATGGCCAAACCTGTATAGCCCCAGACTATGTTTATGTGCACGAATCTATAAAAGATGAGTTCGTAAAGGAGTTGTCGGCGGCCATTGTGTCTAATTACGGTGATTCATCGACTATTGTTGATAATAAAGATTATTGTCGGGTGGTTAATCAACCCCACTATCAACGCATTAAAGGCCTTTTAGATTCGGCTCTAGCTGATGGTGCCAAAGTTATAAAAGGTGGCAAAACCAATGATAAAAAGCGTTTTATCGCTCCCACCCTGCTCGAGGGGATGACTGACGATTCGTTGATAATGGAACAGGAAATTTTTGGTCCATTATTACCTATAGTGACTTACTCTGATCTCGATGAGGTGATTGCTTATATCAACGATCGACCCAAACCTCTGGCACTGTATATATTTAGTTCAAATAAAAAACGTATTGACAAAATACTACAGGAAACCAGTGCGGGTGACAGTTGTATCAATGCAACAATGATGCATTACTTGCATCATAATCTTCCTTTTGGTGGCGTTAATAACAGCGGTATCGGCAAATCGGGAGGAGTTTGGGGTTTTAAGGCCTTCTCCCATGAGCGCAGTGTTCTGGAAGACAAATTTAGCTCCACACCCATGTTGTATCCACCCTATACGCCAAAAGTTAAGCGCATGATTAAAATGGCACTGCGATTACTGTCCTAGTGCGCAATGTTATTTTATCGCCACAAGAGAGCCAAAGTTATAGCATTGAAACCAAGGGCTGGTGCTGTCGAACCCGCAAGATTTTAGTCGGTCAATATGGTCCTCAAGGGTCTCTGGAATTAGCACATTCTCGATAGAGTCGCGCTTCTGGCTTATTTCTAGGTCGCTGTAGCCCTGCTCGCGTTTGAACTGATGGTGTAGTTGGCACAGTAGTTCGTTTAAGGAGGGTGGTTCAAAGTGCAGTTTCTCCGAGATAACTAGACATCCTCCGGGGTTTAACCCCTGATAGATTTTGTCAATAAGCGCTACCCGTTGTTCAAGGGACACAAACTGTAGAGTAAAGTTCATTACCACCAGGGATGCATTGTTGATCTCTATATCGCAGATATCTGCTTTAACTAGGTGGGTTAGGGTGCTAGATACTTGTGGCGTTAGTACTGAGGCAAACTTGTCAAGCATGGCTTGTGAGTTATCTACTGCATAAATGGTTGCTTGCCGATCCTCAATGCGCTCCCTTATAGCGAGGGTTGATGCGCCCAGTGATCAACCAAGATCATAACAGTTTGTGTTCATCTGCACGAAGCGGTCAGCTAATTCACCGGTGTGATTTATGATGGTTTGATAGCCGGGAATTGATCGCTCCACCATATCTTGAAAGACATCAGCGACCATCGTATCAAAGACAAAATCTGTGACATTTTCTAGTGGTTTAGCAAATAGCTTGTCGCGCTCAGATGTGCTCATAGGTATTAAGCTGCACTGATTTCTAGAGGAATTTTAGCCGCTAGTTCAGCATTAGTAATGACTGCTGTATGAGCAGATTGTTGACGCAAGTATTTGTCACACACTGCTTTGAGTTGAGGTTCATTGACACTGAGTACTCGGCTTCTAAACTGGTTATAACTCTCTTTGGAACGACCATTCAGTTCATTGTGGAAGGTCTGAATAGCCTCACCCGCAGGAGACCCAGGTTTATCCATACTGCCAAAAACTCCCAGTATGGCTTCCTCGATTTTTTCCTCACCAAGGACGTTATCTAAAAGCCAATCAATTGAACGATCAAAATCATCAAGGGTTTCGGATATTCTTGGATCTCGGTAAGAAAAAAATCGAAATGCACCAGACTGACTGTCCTGTGAGGCTCCAGCGCCATAAGCACCACCTTGCTCGCGGATGGCACGATGCAGATACCCATTGCGCAACACCCCGCCCAAAACTGTTAGCGCGGCACAATCTGTATGACTGCTGGCAACGCTGGGGAATGCCTTGGCGCAAAAACTGACCTGCGTATTTGCAGTCCAACTGTGATTAATAGACTGCAGTTGCGGATTATAATCAATAAGGTTATCGGCTGTATGGGCATTATTTTCTTCTGCGAAACTGCGTTGAATGACGGCGCCGCAGTCATTTAGTCTGTCTTTTTCGCTTACTAAGAGATATTGTCTTGGTTGTTTAATAAATAGTTGATGTATTTGCTGCAGTTGTTGTGACAGTATCTGCAAACCATTCTCGCTGTCGAGGCTGGCATTTAATTGACGCAATTGATTAAGTCCACCCATACCACCCCAGTTCTGATTTAATTGACCATAATATGAAACACCACTGCTTGCTGCTATCATGGCTAAAACATGCCCATTACTGACCACTCTTGACTCGCGCTGGGTTAGTATCTGTGCGACCAATTCTTTTAATCTATGCAGTTCGTCAAAGCGTGCCAAACTAAATGACTCCTGCATTAGTTCACTCATGGCCTGTTGATTGCTGGCTAACCCTTTACAAGCTAGAGTGAAATTGCCATGCAATTTAGTCAATTGTTCTCTGTCAGTGCGCACTGACGCAGACGCCGTATAGGCACCAACAACCGAAGAGTGCCAGAGTTGCGTTTGTTGGTAGTCTCGGTTGCCAACACCCATTTCTGTCACGCAGGTGCTGTATAGCGGTAATAATTGCATCTGCTGAGCATCCAGCTTTGGAAAAGGCATGATCACTTGTTGATAGACCAGTCCATTGGTCCCGGCGCTGTAGGTGGTCAAAGGCAGTGGTTTTTTAACTTTGCTAGAGGCCTCAGTGTAACTAACAGTGGAAGGCACATCGACAAGTCCAACCTTGGGAAGAATGCTTAGGTCTTCCTGAATCTCTTGGCGTTTCTTGAGGGCAGACGCAGAATCAATGATCTCTTGCTTCTGTTGCCCAGTAAGTGATTTCTTGATATTTGCCAATCGATCCTTTTCTGCCTTTTCTCTGCTTCTGGCTAATTGTGGATCTGGTTTAAGCACCAGCTGAATACGGTGCTGGTTATTAAGCAAAAGCTCTTTGGTGAGTAATTTGATGTAATTGGGGTCAAGAATCTCCTCTTGCATCTTCTTCAGCACAGTATCAAGATTTAGCAGTGATACAGGATCCCCGCGGTGGGTAGCGCTGCTTAGGCAGGTCAATGCAAGATTAAGGCCGTAGGGGTAGGAATCGCCCCCCACCTCTCGCTGTGATAGTTCAAGTTGATGGAGACTAGCAGCTAGCTGTTTGTGGGGTATGCCATTTTCTGCAACATTCTCTAGTACTCCTAGGATCAATGTCTCAAATTCTTCCGCCTGTTCTGGATTAGAGCCCTCAATACCACAGGCAAAGCACAATTCTTTTTGTGAGTCCTCAAGACCACACATAGGGGACGGCGCTGTCCCCAAATCAGTTGTCTCTAAAACTTTTTGTAGGGGCGAACCACTATTGTCTAAAAGTACGCTGGCCAGCAAGCGCGCGCGCATGGTGTGCTCTAAATCAGTGGACTTCCCCAGTAGCCAAGCCATAATAATGTGGGTCTTTTGAGCGCCGTTTTGACTATCCTGTGAGGCATCGTAGGCATAGCATTCCTCAAATCTCTGAGGTTGTGTGTAGCGCTGCTCATCCGTCACCGCAATTTCTTTATCCAGCTTACTAAAGCGATGTAGCGCACGCTCTTGGAACTTTTTTTGATGTTCCGCTGCAGGAATATCTCCGAAGGTTAGAAATATTGCGTTACTGGGGTGATAGTGGGTTTGATAAAACTCGAGAAATTGTTCGTAGGTTAAGTCAGGTATATGTTCTGGATCCCCGCCCGAGTTATAGTGGTAGGTGCTTGTTGGATACAGGTATTTGCTCATTGTCTGCCACAGCACAGAGTTAATTGAGCTCATAGCTCCCTTCATTTCATTAAAGACAACACCTTTGAATGTCAGTTCAGTTGAGCTATCTTCGGGCGAAGCAAACTCTAAGCGATGGCCTTCCTGAGCAAAATCTAAGCGATCTAAGCGTGCAAAAAATACAGCATCTAAATAAACATCTAGCAGATTATTAAAATCTTTTTTATTTTGACTTGCAAAGGGGTAGGCGGTCCAATCTGAACTGGTAAACGCATTCATAAAAGTATTAAGCGAGCGCCGTATCATCATAAAAAAGGGATCGCGTACTGGGTATTTTTCACTGCCGCAGAGAGCTGTATGCTCGAGAATATGTGCAACGCCAGTAGAATCCATAGGCACTGTGCGCAAGGCAACTAGAAATACATTTTCCCTGTTGTCTGATGCCAGATGAATATGTTGCGCGCCCGTTTCCCTGTGACGGTATTCTTCAAAGTTTAGTTTTAGAGAGGGAATAGATTGAGTTCGCAAAAGTTCGAAGGCTGGGTGGATGACGTTGGACATAGTGTTTTATATCTCTTTATTGACTATCTGAGGCGGTGCATTCTACTAAAATACCCTGCTAAGAACAGTAACTAACTAGTTTGTAAGCGGTGACGTTGACGGTATTCAATTGG
>CAXEWB010000260.1:0-16491 GCA_963999835.1 uncultured Cellvibrionales bacterium
ATATGTTTGCTATAGGTAGTTCTAATTCCATAAGAGACGCTGTCAAAAGCCCAGCAGGCTTTTCAAGCAGTTGGGATGGCGACTGGTATTCTGGCACTTCTGTCGCCGAGGACGGTTGGTACTCAGAAGTCTTTATCCCCTGGACCATAGCACCAATGTCCAGTGATAACGAGGATATGAAAAAGATCTCGGTGTGGTTTTCGCGCTTTGTTTATTCTGAGTCTCTGCGCTTTGCGTTCCCTAATGCATCCGCTCGGCGTGAAACTTTTATGCAGGATTGGTATCCCCTAGAAATTAAGCAAATGCGGTCATCCAGCTTGGACTGGTTTCCCTATATCAGTGCCCAACAGGATCTGTTGGGAGGAGAATCGAACAATAGTGAAGAGATAAAATTTGGTTTGGATATAGTCTGGCGTCCCAATAGTAGTACCCAATTTACCGGTGCTATCAACCCTGACTTTGGGCAGGTCGAGAGCGATGACTTGGTAGTCAATTTTTCAGCCTATGAGACTTTTTTGGAGGAAAAAAGGCCCTTCTTTACGGAAAATCAGACCCTGTTTGACAATGAAATTCCCAACGATGACAGAATCCTGCATACCAGACGCATTGGCGTTGCTAGCAATGCCGACAATCTATTAATGGATATAGACTTGGCGGCTAAAGTAACGCATTTTAGCGGCGCTACCGACTATGGTTTATTTGTAGTTAGCGAGGATGATAATAATTCGTTGCTGGGAAGTAATTACGTTGCCACCAGAGTTCAGAATAAGACTGGAAATTTAGCATTAGGTCACTTTTTGACTTATGCTGATCAGCCACAAATAGCTCGGCAATCTACGGTACATGCTGTGGATATGGACTGGCTGCCTAGCGATGCAGTCAATGTGAAGGGACAACTTTTAACCAGTCACATAAAACAGCAGGCGAATAGCGCCAATAATCAGACTGCCGCCGACAAACAAGATTATGCGGGCTGGATCAGTTGGGCCTACAGTCCCAGTGATCAATGGCGTCATACTCTTTATCTATCTCATTATGGGGATAATTTCGATATTAATGATATGGGCTATATGCGCCGTAATGACTTCAACGAATTTTATGGCAATACCAGATATGACAGGCTTCAGTACAACCCAGAATCAAAGTATTTATCCAGTTTTACAGAATTAGAATACGGCTACAAGGAGAACACCGACGGCAAGCGCTTAGAATTTTGGTTTGATGTCACACAGGAACGAGTCTTTCGATCCACTGAAACCCTCTCACTTAACCTTGGTATGCAACTTCCCGGCTGGGATGATCGAATTACCAGAGGCAATGGACTCTATGCCCAACCCACTCACTATTGGAGTGAGTTGGAGTACTCTAGTCCCCAAAAGAATAAGTTTTCCTACAGCGCAGAACTCTCGATGGATAACGCGGGAACGGAAAAACCTGCTGTAGGGTTTGCTATTAGTCCCCAGTTGTACTTAAACGAAACGCTGACACTGGGGGGTCGGTTGTCCTACAAATACTACTCAGAATGGTTGCTATGGGATTCTCAACAACAGCAGTTAGCTACCTATCAGACCAATTCATTTTCCGCCGACTTTAATTTAGACTGGTATCCCTCAGCTCGTCAGGAGGTTAGGTTAAAATTTCAGTGGGCGGGTATTGATGCACAGGTTATCAATGGTTATCAGCTAAATACTCAGGGCGACTTGATACAATCCCCAGTTCCATCCTCCAGCTTCAGTTACAGTGATATAGCCTTACAACTTCGCTATAGGTATCAGTTGGCTACATTGTCAGATATATTTATTGTCTATAGTCGTGGCGGCTATTTCGACAGCGACAGTGGAGATGAGGGAGCTCGTGATCTGTTCGATTATGGTTGGCGCGAAACTCAGGTGGAATCGATCATTGCAAAGGTGCGCTATCGCTTTTAAACCGCCGTGTTCAAACCTTACAATTAGTATTGAAAGTTTAATGGACTATGAATAAGAATTCATCAAAGAGTTAAACTCCTCTTGACCAACCACTTTGGGTAGCTAGCATAATAAAGTTTTATTAATTACAATCGTTTGAGCATTAGCCCTTATTTAGGCTCGGCTTGCAAGAACGAGAAGCTAATATGCGTAGCACAGAGTTTGTCAAAAGCTATATAGACGCTTGGAACCATCGCGATGCCAATGGTGTTGTAGAGCACTTATGCCTAAACGGCACCTACTGTGATATTCCTGCCAAGAAACAGCTTTCTGGAGACGATCTAGTTGCCGATTTGGTGAATTTTTTTGCCGCTGATGACCACAAATATCAATTGATTGGCGAGGTGTTGTCCAGTCAGAATTCAATTGCATTCCAGTATAAAACGCTATCTCCTAACACTGACAGTGTGGCGTTCTATGGGGCTGAGTTTATAACCCTTAAGGGTGAAGCTGCATTGAGAATTGATGATTATTACGATCCAGCCCAGGTGATAGCTGGAAAAAAATCTGCATCCAATATACCGGTTAGTAAGTACGCAAAATCTGGGCTCGATAGCGAGCGTATGCATCAGTACATCGAACGCTTGAAATGCCTGATGGATAATGAAAAATTATATCTGGAGCCAGATTTAACGCTTCCTGTGCTCGCTGACAAAGTAAACTGCTCGATCAATCACCTATCTCAGGTGGTAAACTCAGGGTTTAATATGAGTTTCTTCGACTTCCTTAACAGTTATCGCGTACGAGAGGCGAAACTAATTCTGAGTGACAGTTATGATCGGTCTAAATCTATTTTAGATGTTTCATTTGCTGTGGGCTTTAATTCTAACTCTGCCTTCTATGCGGCCTTTAAAAAAGCGACAGGTGTTACCCCGGCACAGTTTCGGCGCAGTATCATTTCTCCGGTCAAATAGAGATTTTGCTGACTATTGTCAACCAGCCTATAAGATTATCTTATCCCATAGGGTAGGAAGTATTGGCTGTTTTTTTTACGATAGATTGAAAGCATGTTGATCAAAGATTACGAACATTTGAGTAAGTGATGATACGGCCACAGTCACACACCACATCTTACTATGCGGCAACTGTTAACAAGGCATTCGATTGCCCGACGTTGAAGGGGTCGAAGACTGCTGATGTCTGCGTTATAGGTGCCGGCTTTACTGGCGTATCTACAGCACTTCATCTTGCTGAAAAAGGCTTTAAGGTTGCCGTTGTTGAGGCTAACAAAGTTGGATGGGGCGCCTCGGGGCGCAATGGTGGGCAGATTATTGGTGGTATTTCAGGTGAAAATAAACTGTCACAGCCTCTGGGCGAAGGGGGTGAAAGTATTCTCTGGGATCTGCGTTGGGCTGGACATAAAATTATTCGTGATCGTATCAATACCTATGACATAGACTGTGATCTCAAATCAGGTTACGCGGATGTTGCTATCAAGCCTCGTCATGTGCGTGATCTTGAGGCCGAATATGACTATTTGCAGAAACATAATTTTCCCTATGAATTCACATTGCTGTCAGCCGAGGAGACGCAAGAACTACTGGGTACAGAAGCCTACATAGCTGCCTTAATTAATATGGGCAATGGTCACTTGCATCCACTTAACCTTTGTCGCGGTGAAGCTGTTGCTGCCATATCACTGGGTGCAAATTTCTACGAACAGTCCCCTGTTCTGAATATAGAGAGGGGCAAAAAAGCCAGAGTTGTGACAGAGCAGGGATCTGTGACTGCAGAAAACGTTGTTCTAGCTGGCAATGCCTACCACTTTATTGAGCCAAAATTGCGTGGTCGCCTCTTTCCTGTCAATAGTTTTATCGTAGCCTCCGAGCCACTCTCTGATGATTTGGTTAATCAAATTAACCCCAGAGATCTCGCAGTGTGTGATCCAAACTATATTTTGACTTATTTTCGCCTCAGTGCTGACAAGCGCCTCTTATTTGGTGGTCGCTTTACCTATTTTGGCAGTGACCCAGAGGTGATAAAGCGAAACCTGGTACCACGTCTTTTAAAGATCTGGCCCCAGTTGGCTGCCACAAAATTTGATTTTGGTTGGGGCGGAACCATTGGTGTAACAGCTAACCGAGTGCCACAGATGGGTAAGTTGGCACCCAATATTTTCTATTCCCAGGGTTACTCTGGTCATGGTGTGAATGTCACTCACCTCGCGGGTCAAATTATGGCTGAGGCGGTATGCGGAACTATGGAGCGCTATGATATTTTTGCCAATATAAAGCCATTATCTATTCCCGGTCAGCATATATTCCGCCGACAAATGGTTGCTCTGGGTATGCTGTACTACAAGTTAGTTGATTGGTTATAGTCTTAACCTATTTTTTGGCGAAACCTACTTTAGGTAGTCGCTTAGGGTGCCGATTATGAGTAAGAAGATTGATAATAAACTAGGTATGCAGCGGCAAATTAGTCGCCGAGATATACTGCATGGTTTTGGCGCTTTAGCCACAGCTTCAATGTTGCCCGTTACTGGTCTAGCGAGTTCACTTAGTCCGAATAGTGCAATTCAATCAGGTAATAAGCGCTACCCACCCTCCCTAATGGGCATGCGAGGGAATCACACCGGTTCTTTTGAAGTGATTCATCAACTTGCGCGCTATGGTCAAAACAACTGGGGTGAAGTGGGCTATCACGACCCTCAGCAATACGATCTTGTTGTGGTTGGCGCTGGCATAAGTGGTTTATCGGCGGCTTACTTCTATCTGCAGGAGCGTCCCCATGCACGTATCCTATTACTTGATAATCATGATGATTTTGGTGGACATGCAAAACGTAATGAATTTGTTGTTGATGGGCGTCAGCTAATTGGTTACGGCGGTGCGCAGACTATGCAAGAACCCTCCGGTTATCCAAAGATAGTCAAGCACATGCTCAAGGATCTGGGGGTAAATTTTGAGTCCTTTAATAAAGCGTACGATCAACACTTTTACCACCGCCACAAACTGTCAGGAGGTATTTACTTTAATCGACAGAAATGGGGCTCTGATACCACGCTCAACTTTGATATTGCCAACTATGCGGACTGGCTTCCGCTTGCCTCATCACCCCTCCTAGCAAGCGATGCGGTACGCCGTATGCCTATCAGCGATGTCGCAAAACAGCAGTTGATTAAACTGTTGTCGATTGAAGAAGATCAGATACCCCATATTCCCCTGAAAGAAAAATGGGACTACCTCTATACAATTACCTACCGTGAATTTTTAGCGCGTCACATGGGGGTTACCGAGCAAGAGGTGTTTGATCTCTTTCAGGATCTCACAACCGACTCTGGCGTAGGAATTGATGCTGTTGATGCCGCCGGTGCTATGTGGGGTTCTGGCTTGCCCGGTTGGGATGCCGCTGGGCTCCCAGAGGTAGAGCCCGATGAACCCTATATTCACCACTACCCAGATGGTAATGCCGCAGTTGCTAGACAGTTAGTGCGCAGACTGATTCCTCATGTTGCCAAGGGAACCACTATGGAGGACCTGGTAACAGCACAGTTTGATTATTCAAAATTGGATAGACCCGACTCACCTGTGCGTATTCGATTGGACAGTTCAGCTGTCGAGGTTCGTCATATTGGAGATAAAAAGATCGCAAACAAGGTTGCAGTCAGTTATGTGCGACAGGGCAAACTTCAGCGCGTGACAGCTAATGCCGTAATTATGGCCTGCAACAATGCTGCCATACCAGCCATTTGCCCAGAATTGCCCGCTTCACAACGGGAAGCACTGGCGTTTCAGGTCAAGGTGCCGATCCTATATACCAATGTGGCACTACGTAATTGGCGGGCATGGAAAAATTTAGGCATAGGCGCTGTGGCCTGTCCGGGAAGCTATCATATCAATGCATCACTGGATTTTCCGGTGAGCTATGGTGAATACAGTTTTGCCAGTGGGCCAGATGATCCTATTATCGTGCATATGGAGCGTTTTCCCCATAGATCCAATCAGGGTTTGACGCCCAAGGAGCAATATAGATTGGGCCGTCATGAATTGGCTACGACCAGTTTTGAGACCATTGAGCGCAATGTGCGCACCCAGCTTGCAGGCATGCTTGGGGCAGGTGGCTTTGATCCGGCACAGGATATTGCAGGTATTACGGTTAATCGCTGGGCTCATGGCTATGCCTACTGGTACCGATCTCTGTACGATCAGGAGTACGAGGATGACAGCGATTCACGCTACCCTCACATCATTGCACGTCAGCAATATGGCCGTATTACTATTGCCAACTCGGATTCTGCGGCGACCGCGATGATGGAAGCGGCCATAGAGCAGGGTCATCGAGCAGTTACCGAGTTATTGTGATAATTGACTCCCTTTGAGAAATTATTTAATGTCACGAAAAAGAGTTTACCTATAGATAGAGGTTGAACAATGGACATTGGCGTTCCCTTAAGAGATCTTGGCGAGATTGATAGCAGCGCATTACAGGAGGCCATTTTAGCGGTCGATGATCAGGTTTGGTTAGAAAATGATTATCGACAGAAAGCCTATGATGTGCACTATCAAACTCAGTCATTGATGATGCTGTTTGTTGAAACAGACGGTTGGCCAAATATAGAAGTCAGCAAGCACTCTGGTTGGGATGTGATGGCACAGACGGCTCTGCCTTTAATGAAGTCAATACTCGATCAATTTTATCCTGCAGGTGGCACAGTCATTCGCGCAGTGGCGGCAAAACTGGTACCTGGTGGCATAATAACGCCACATTTTGATAAGCACCCATCATTCCATGCAGGACACCGTATTCATATCCCCATCACAACTAATTCTCGTGTGCGTTTTATGATTGATGGCAAACCCTACCGATTACAAGTGGGTAAGGCCTACGAACTCAATAATCAGAAGCAGCACAGTGTGATGAACAAAGGTAAGGAAGATAGAATTACCTTTATTTTTGATTATGTGCCCACTGATAGAATGCAGAAAATAAATGCTACAGGCGATGGTCTTGATCTAGGGTTGTGATAACGATTCTTCTTTACCAGAACGCAGTAGCATCCAGTAGGCAATTGCAATACCAATAGAGACAATGCCAATTATTAGTGTTGCCAAGGCATTGATGTCTGGTGTCACTCCCAACTTGATTTTTGAAAAAATCAGCATAGGCAATGTGCTGGCACCAGCGCCAGATGTAAAGCTGGCAATCACCAGATCATCTAAAGACAGCGTGAAGGCGAGTAGCCAACCGGATACCATGCTCGGGGCAATTAACGGCAGCGTAATATCCCTTGCGACTTGAAATGGATTAGCTCCCAGATCCATTGCCGCCTCCTCCATCGATTGGTCCATGTTGGTCAATCGCGACTGCACAATAACGGCCACATAGGCCATAGAAAAGGTGATATGAGCCAGTGTAATCGTATTAGCACCACGTGCGCTCGGCCAGCCAATTAGTTGGTCTAAGCTAACAAAAAGCATTAATAGAGATAATCCAGTAATTACCTCCGGCATAACCAGTGGGGCTGCAATTAGACCAGTAAATAAGACTCTTCCTCGATAGCGACCCATTCTGGCCAGCGCGAGTCCCGCCAATGTGCCGAGCAGGGTGGCAAATGTGGCACTGACAGCCGCAATTCTCAAGCTGAGAAGAGCCGCTTCAATAATTTGATCATTTTGCACCAGTGCTGCATACCAGCGCGTAGAAAATCCCCCCCAAACGGTAGCTAATGAGGAGTCATTAAAGGAAAAGGCGACAAGCACCAAAATGGGAATATAGAGGAAGGCAAATCCAAAGCACAGTGCTGAAACCACGAAGGTTGACTGTTTCCTCATGGTGTTTGCTCCTAATGGCTGCGCTGTAACAACATAATTGGCACAACTAAAATAAGCAGTAATACTGTTGCCACCGCAGAGGCCAAAGGCCAGTCTCGGTTGATAAAGAACTCGTCAAATACAGTGCGTCCTATCATAAGCGAGTCAATGCCGCCCAGTAACGAGGGTATAACATACTCACCAATGGCTGGTATAAAAACGAGCAGGCAGCCGGCGATAACACCGGGCATAGAGAGGGGCAGGGTTATATTGATAAAGCTCTGCCAGGGGGTAGCGCCTAGATCTGCCGCTGCATCATGCAGATCTAGATCCATTTTTTGCAAACTGGCATACAGTGGCAGGATCATAAAGGGGATATAGGTATAGACAATGCCCAAATAGACCGCTGCATCGGTGTAGAGAATTTGCATAGGTGTATCGATCAGCCCAATCTTTAAGAATAGGGTGTTTACAAGACCATTTTTCCCCAGTAGTCCAATCCACGCGTAGATCCTTAATAAAAAAGAGGTCCAAAAAGGCAAAATAACCAGCATCAGCAGTATATTGCGCGTCTGGGTTTTGGCTCGTGCGATGCCATAGGCCATGGGATAGCCAATCAATAGACAGATTAGCGTGGAGATAAATGCTATTTTTATCGATTTAAGATAACTGATCCAATACAGATTATCTTCAGTGAGAAAGCGGTAATTATCTAGCGTGGCAGTGAGCCAGTTTTCTGCATCGCGCTTGAAGTCAAACAGTGCGGTGAAGGGCGGTTGTCCCACAATAGGGTCGGCAAAACTAATTTTAAATACAATAGCAAAGGGTATAAGAAAGAACAGTAACATCCAGCAGTAGGGCAGGCCAATTACCACTGAGCGCCACAATGTAATGGGGTGGTTGTGTACCTTGATGTTGCCAGTTGTTTTCATTGCGCTAGCACCAAGCTAGAGTTAGCTTGCCAAGAGACAAATACTTCATCATCCCACTCAATGGTCAGTTGCTCAGAGCGCTGATAGTTTTGCGCACCCACCTGAATAATCTGACCACAGTGCGTGCGCACGCGATAGATGGAGCGATTGCCGTAATAAGCAAGATCTTCCACTACCCCTTTAAAAATAACTTGGTTATCACCTTGCGGAGATGCTGGGCTTATACTGATTTTTTCTGGCCGCACTCCTAGGGTAATAGGGTCGCCACAGCTGTGCTCATATTTGTCGACAATATTTAATTTTTCACCCGTTTTTTTCATCTCTACGCTAAGCATTCTATCCTCGCTATCCGCAGTAGATTGCACACTGACTACCTGTGCCTCAAACAAATTTACTGTGCCAAAGAATTCTGCAACATAGCGATTACAAGGCGATTCATACACCTGTGATGGTGTGCCAAGCTGAACAAATTCCCCATCTTGCATGACCGCAAGACGAGAGGACAGTGTCATGGCCTCCTCTTGATCATGGGTGACCACGATAAAGGTGGTTCCGAGTTTGTATTGAATATTGATCAACTCGAATTGTGTTTGCTCACGAAGTTTTTTATCCAGTGCTGCCAGAGGTTCATCCAGTAGCAATACCTTGGGGCGCTTAATAAGCGCGCGCGCTAGAGCCACTCTCTGACGCTGACCACCGGAGAGCTGGTTGGGTTTTCGTTTGCCCAATTCGCTCAGTTGAACCAACGCCAACATATCTGCCACCCGTTGGCTTATTTCATCCTTAGGGAGTTTTTCCTTTTTCAGCCCGTAGCCAACATTTTGCTCCACCGTCATATGAGGAAATACCGCATAGGACTGAAACATCATATTGACTGGACGATCATAGGGTGGAATATCAGTCATATCCACGCCATCGATAATAATCTGCCCAGATGATGGGGTCTCTAACCCAGCTAGCATGCGCAATAGCGTAGACTTACCACACCCAGAGCCACCAAGAATGGTAAATAACTCACCCTTAAAAATATTGAGGCTCACATTGTTTACTGCAGCAAAGTTATCAAACTTTTTACTCAGCGATTTGATCTGTATAAAGGGCTCGGCATTAGGGTCTAGCCAGGGCGTATTAGACAGGTCCTTGTGCATGGAATGTTTTATTTTATCTTCAGATTCTTTAGGTAGTTGATTCGCCATAGGTATTCCTACAAGCCTGTTTTAATTCGCGTCCAGGCTCTGGAGCGCAGTCGTTCGAGTTTAGGGACTAAAACCTCTGTGGTCTGCAAAAGTTGCAATGTTTCCGAGTCTGGGTAAATGGCAATATCGCTGGTCATTTTTGGATCCACAAAAGGCGTCGCAGAGCGATTGGCATTGGCATAACCTATGTAGTTGCTAGCCGCTGCAATGACTTGGGGGCGCAGTAAATAATCGAGAAAAATATAGGCATTCTCTCTGTGAGGTGCATCACTGGGTATATAGGCATTATCGACCCATAAAATCGATCCCTCTTGTGGAATACTATAGCCCAACTCTATATTTACACCTGCTGCTGCAGCTCGGGAAGAAGCAATCGAATAGTCACCGGACCAACTCATGGCGATACATACTTCCTCACTTGGGAGATCGAGTAGCATTTTGGTTGAGCTAAAATATTTAATGTAGGGACGCACTGCCTTGAGCAGTTTTTCTGCCTCTTGCAGGTGTTGCTTGTCAACAGAATTAGCCGGATACCCAAGATAGATCATAGCCAGAGCAATCACAGTTTGCGGATCGTCTAAAAACGACACGCCGCAGTCAGCAAATTTAGAGATTACATTGGGGTCAAAAATAAAATTTAGACTATCGAGTGGAGCATCGGGCATACGCTCAGTAATCATAGCGACATTGTATGTAATACCAGTAGTTCCCCACATATAGGGCACACCATGGAGTCCATTTGAGTAATGCTTTTCAGCCATTGAGAGCAGTTGTTTGTCAATATGATGCCAGTTGCTGAGCTTGCCATAGTCGATGCGGTGGTAGATTCCAACCGGTTGTAGTCGGGATGAGCCTGACGCAGAGTGAACCACCACGTCATAACCACTGCGACCGGTCATCAATTTGATATCGACTACCTCACTAGCATCATAGATATCGTAGTTTATCTCTATGCCAAACTCGTTTTCAAAATCCACCAAGATTTGTGGATCAATATAATCTGCCCAGTTGTAGATATTGAGAATGTTTTCCTCGTTACTTTTATTTATAGTCGGCTCATCTGCCCAAGCATTGTTTAGTATCAGGACAAAAAATAGTCCGAATACTATGTACTTGGGTGATGAGGCAGAAAAATTGCGCACTTTACATAGCCTTCAAGCCACGTTTCTGCAGTGCTCTGGCAATGACCATACGGTGAATTTCGCTACTACCCTCCCAAATACGATCTACGCGCACCTCGCGGTAAAAACGTTCAACGGCATTGTCTCGGCGATAACCACGTCCACCCCAAAGTTGTAGACAGCGATCGGCGACCCGATTAGCCATTTCTGTCGTGTACAGTTTTGCCATTGAGCAGCGTGTGTGCAGTGACTTTAGATCCTCACCGCGATCATGGGCCGCTGCCGCTTCATAGACCATCAACTGGGACGCCCAAAGTTCGGTAGTGCTATCGGCTAAACTAAATTGGGTAGCCTGTTTCTCAATCAGTTTTTCGCCCTGAATATTCCGTTCCTTGGCCCAGGCTGTTGCCTCTTCAATCATGCGTGTAGCGGCTCCTAGCATACGTGCGGCTATGGTAAGTCGCTCATGACGAAACCAACTGCGGCTGTAGTCCATGCCAGTGCCCTCACCACCAATACGATTTTTCTCTGGCACAAACACATCATTGAATGTGTAAGTGGGATGGTGGGATGGAAAAGTATGAGAGAAGGCAGGATTCTCAATCATACTAATGCCGTCAGTCTCCTTGTCGATAAAGAATAGGGCATCCTCACCCGTTTCTGTTCGTGCCTGCAAAAAGAAAAAATCAGCTAAATTTGCCGTGGTGACAAACCATTTTTCGCCGTTGATCTTGTACCCACCCTCACAGGGGGTTGCAGTGGTGTTGATTACCTCATATGAACCAGACTCCGCTTCCGTGATAGCGTAACATTCACGTAACCTCCCCTCCATTAGAGCCTTGAGGTAATGCTCAATCTGATAATTGTTACCTGCACAGGCCTCAAACATCCACTGCTGGGCTTCGGGAAAGCACCAACACAGAGCATTGGTCACCCGACCCAGTTGCTCCCAAGCGGCTACCTGATCCACCATGCTCATCGCTAGGCCACCATATTCTTTTGGCGCATCCATTTTAGATAGCCCTAACTCAATCGCAGTGGTCTGCATTTTTGCACTGATTTCACTGGGGATTACCCCGTTGTTTAACTCCGCTTCCACTTCCCAGGGGATCAGATCACGCTCTACAAATTGCCGGACTTTACGTTGCCATTCTAGAGTGCTTTGAGAGTGTTGTATTTGCAATACTTGGGTTCCTTTAGATTGTGGTAGGTAACTTAAAGTGTTGGGGAAACTGACTGAAAAGAAAATCATTAACCACTTCTCTAGCTTTTGTAACAGATAACTTTCTAGGTGAAATTAGTAGATCTAACCATAAACCATCGGTTAGAGCGGTGTAAGCTCTAGCGGCTCTGGCTGGATTTATATTGTCATAATCGCCGGCGCGTTTTAGGTTATCAAAAAGGGCGGTTAAATTGCGGGCAACTAAGTCGTCGTATTCTGCACAGATAGCAGAGTAGGTGGGTCTAGCTTTGGCTTCTCCCCAGAAGGCAAACCAGACCGCCAGCTTATCTCGGTTGATAATTTTCTTGCTAAAATCATAGTTGGCTTGCGCTCTAATTTTTGCTGACACATTGAGTGTTTGGTCGCTGTATATTGTTTCAAGTCCCTGTTGATATTCATCAGCAACATACTGCAGCGTTTCTATTAGTAGCCTTTCTTTGCTTACAAAATGTAGGTTGACAATTCCCAAGCTTAGGCCGGCTTGTTGTGTGATATCGGCCATAGTGGTGCTAGATAGCCCTTTGCGAGCAATACAATGTAAGGTTGCCTTAATAAGTTGATTGCGTCGCGCCTGTTTACTTGCGGAGCGCGCTGTGATGGCCGGTTTTATTGCTGATGTATGCAACCAAATCTCCTGTTAATTTTACCGCAACTCGGCGAGTAAAACTCAAAATTTATGCTAAAGCGCAATTCCACTATACATTAATTTATCATCCTACGTGGCGCAAGAAAATGAATAACCATTCATTATGGACAGCCACGCTAATTTTTGGCATTCTCATGACCGCAAATTCATTTATTTGAAATGTAAATGTCCTACACCTAATTTGGGGAGTAGAATTTTGAGTAAAAAATACGATGCGATAGTCATTGGAGCCGGTCATAACGGACTGACTAATGCCGCTTATTTAGCTAAATCGGGACTCAAGGTGCTGGTTCTTGAAAAAAATGACTACATTGGCGGCGCTGCGGTTAGTCGCGAGTTATATACCGATTGGAAGTACTCCAATTGTTCCTATGTCTGTAGTCTGCTGAGGCCGGAAATTATTCGCGATTTACAATTGCCGCGTCATGGCCTGCAGGTCATTCCCTATGGTGGTGGAATTACATTTTGTGAAAATGGCGATCATTTTGGCAGTTATGCGGATCATGAGCGCCAGTACCGTGAAATAGCGCGCCATTCCATTCGTGATGCAAATGCTTACGATCGCTATGAAGCTGATGTTATGAAGCAAACTCGCTTGATCCGTCCTTTTCTTATGCGCACGCCTCCTGACCCGACTTCACTCAAACCACGAGATTTAAAAGAACTAGCCCTTTTGGCCAAGGCATTTGCGGATCCCGGTGAGGAGGGCTTGGCGGATACCCTAAAGTTTTGGACCATGAGCATCGGTGATTTCTTAGATGAATACTTTGACACTGACGTGCTCAAGGCCCACCTAGCTGGTAGTGGCATTATTGGTACAGCTCTGGGGGTTTACTCGCCAGGCACTGCCTATGTGTTGCTGCATCACTATATGGGTGATGTGGACGGTTCTGTGGGAGCTTGGGGCTTTGCGCGGGGTGGTATGGGTTCTGTCTCTGATGCACTGGCCTCGTCACTGCAGTCCTTTGGAGGAGAGATAAAGCGTAACGCTGAGGTGTCTCAGATAATCGTAAAAAATGGTAGAGCAGTAGGTGTCGCGCTAGCCAATGGCGATGAGTTATATGCCAGTAACGTCATCTCTAATTTAGACCCCAAGCGCACCTTCTTGAAAATTATGGATGCCAACGACCTTCCGCCCGATGTTGTCAAAAAGGCCAAGAACTTTAAAATTCGCGGCTCCTCTGGAAAACTCAATATAGCCCTCGATGGCTTGCCGACCTTTAATGGTATCGACAAAAATAGCCCGCTGATGATAGGGGATATGCACTTTATCGATTCGCTGACACGCATGGAGCGCGCCTATGATGACTGGAAGAGTGAAACCTGGTCCAAAGACCCCTATGTGGATATGTTAATTCCTACTCAAGTAGATCCCACCATGGCACCTCCGGGCAAACATATGATGACGGTATTTGTGCAGTATGCACCACCGCGTGTCAATGGTGGTGAATGGACGAATGCAGATCGAGATGCCTTTGGCAAAACAGTGATTGATCAGATCTCTCAGTACAGTCCAGATTTCAAGGATCTGATTCTTCATTGCGAAGTCAGAACGCCCAGAGAAATTGAGGATGAGGTGGGGTTAACCGAGGGCAATATCTTTATCGGTGAACTGACGTTTGATCAGTTATTGTTTAATCGTCCATTTCCCGGTTATGCCCAGTATAGAGGGCCAGTTAAAGGCATGTACATGTGTAGCTCTGGTACTCATCCAGGAGGCGGTGTGATGGCGGCGCCGGGCGCTAACGCAGCCAGGGAAATATTGCTTGATCTCAAGCGGCCCAACACTGTGCCGGAGGGCTATGAAGATGACTAGTAAAAAGGCTGGTTTTGATGTCATTGTAGTGGGTGGTGGACACAATGGTTTAGTTTGCGCCCATAATCTCGCAGATGCCGGACGCAAGGTTCTGCTGATTGAGGCGCGTCAGACAATAGGTGGTGCAGCGTCTACTGCACAGATAACTGAGGGCTTTTCTGTCTCCAACTGTGCTCAGTGGTTATTTCAACTCAATCCCAAAGTCTTAAAGCGTATGCAGTTGGGTAAGTACGGATTGCGTATGGCGGCAACAGATTTGCATACAATAGCGCTCGCTGAGGACGGTAATCACCTCACCCTATCTCCAACAGGTATCAGTGGTGCAGGACTTACCGAAGCAGATATTCTTGCCTACCAACATTTTGATAAGCAAATGCTGAAGTTTGCCAAATTGCTTGCTGGTGCTTTTGAGCGTCGGGCCCCGAAACTGCTAGACGGCAATTTCACCGACCGCTGGACTCTGCTCAAGCTAGGGCTGGGAATAAAGCTTCTGGGCAAACAGGATATGAGTGATCTATTGCGATTGGGTCTTATCAATATCTACGATGTGATGGAAGAGAATTTTGATCATCCATTACTCAAAGCGGCGATCAGTATGGATGCGATACTGGGCACGCATATGGGCCCTAGATCACCCAATACCGTATTCACATATCTCTATCGTAGGCTCGGTTCCATCTATGGTTATTCAGGACCCTCGCTAGTGCGAGGAGGTATGGGTGCACTTGGCACTGCCATGGCTGAATCAGCAAAAGCTGAGGGAGTTGTAATACGTCTTGGATCAGCCGTTGAGCGTATCAATATCGGAACCAAAGGCGTAACCGGTGTCACTCTGACAAGTGGAGAGGTCATCGATGCATCCACAGTGGTTTCCAATGCAGACCCTAAAACTACCTTTGGTAGTTTGGTGGGATACAGTCAAGTGGAAACTGGGGTGGCGCGCCGGGTGCATAATATCCGTATGCAGGGCAACGCTGCGAAATTGCATTTGGCTCTGGATGGTCTGCCAAAATTTAAAGGGCTGACAGAAGAGCAGGTGGGTCAGCGTTTACTGATTGCTCCCAGCATGGACTATATTGAGCGCGCATATAATGCCTGCAAATATGGTGAATATTCGGAAGCGCCTGCTATCGATATCAGTATTCCCAGTTTGCATGACGCATCCTTAGTACCCACTGGCAGGCATGTTCTCTCGGCTACAGTACAGTTTGCACCCTATCAACTGTCAGGTGGATGGGCCGCCGCCAAGGATACTTTCAAGGATCTGGTGATTGCACGAATTGCCGATTATGCGCCGAATCTTAGGTCGAAAATTCTCCACAGTGAAATGTTGACACCAGAAGATATTGAAACGCAGTTTTTTTGTTCTGGTGGCCACTGGCACCACGGGGAAATTAGTCTCGATCAGGTGATGATGATGCGCCCATTCCCTGGAGCTTCTCAATACAGAACCTCAATTGACGGATTATTTTTGTGTGGTGCTGGCACCCATCCCGGTGGTGGCATTATGGGGTTGTCTGGCGCCAATGCAGCCAGAGAAATTATCAAGGGAGGCGTGAAATGAGTGATGGCAATGAACCAATGATGCTGAAGTCACCCTTCCATTCTCGTTTGGCACAGGCCTGTGAGATCAATCAGTGGGAAGATTGGAGCGGATACACTCTGCCACAAGCCTATACAGACGTTGAACAGGAGTACTTCGCCCTCAGAAATAGTACGGGTGTGATCGATATTACGCCGATGATGAAATACCGTATTTCCGGGCCAGATGCCGAAGCTTATCTGAATCGGTTGATCACCAGAGATGTCTCAAAAATTGCTATTGGGCGAGTTGGGTA
>CAXEWB010000261.1:0-6723 GCA_963999835.1 uncultured Cellvibrionales bacterium
CTATTAATGGTTGGCTCTCTGAGTGCCTGCGCAGTTCAGCCTAAAATGATCCCGACAGCGGAATTTGCCCCAGTGCAACCTATACCAGCTCAAAAACCCACACAGGTCACAGGTTCAATATTCACTAATGGCCAGGCGTTGTTTGGTGATTTGCGCAGTTATCAGGGCTCTGATATCAAGGTCGGTGATTTGATTACCGTGTTACTCAGTGAAACCACACAAGCGTCTAGAACCTCTGCGCTAACCACCAGTCGAGAGACAGAGAATGATGCGATTGGCGAAAACCAAAAAGACAGCATTGTTGGCAAGCTGGGCTTTGGTTCGGGATTTTTTAACGGTGTAAAAACCACTGGTTCAAGTATCACCAGTGAGGGCTCAGGCACCGCAGGTCAGCAGGCCTCTCTATCCGGTTCAATCTCTGCCATGGTGGTTGAAGTGTTGGCCAATGGTAATCTGGTTATTGTTGGCGAAAAGCAATTGGCTCTGACTGAAGGCACTGAATTTATCCGCATAAAAGGCATTATCAGACCTGCCGATATTCAGCCGGATAACACCATACTTTCACAGCGTATTGCCCATGCCCAGATTTCCTATCGCGGGACTGGCAATTTGGCGTCTGCATCCAAACCCTCTTGGGGCAATAGGCTGCTATACAAATTTTGGCCCTTTTAGATCCTAGGAGATTAGATACTATGTTTAGACATAAATTAATTTTATTACTGAGCGCCATTCTATTGTCCTCAGTTGCCTCTGCAGATCGCATTAAAGATTTGGTCGATATTGGCGGTGTGCGTCCCAATAAGCTAATCGGTTTTGGTCTTGTGGCCGGTCTTCAAGGTTCTGGCGACGGTAAGGATCTGCCTATCACTGCCCAAGCTCTAAAAACCATGCTATCTGGTCTAGGCGTCAGTGTTGACGGTCCGGTTAGTGACTTTGATCTGGGTGATCAGCTGACATCACTCGCGGCACAGAATGCCAAAAAAGAAATAAAAGTAGAAAATGTAGCAGCAGTGATGGTAACGGCTGAGTTACCCCCGTTTGCAAAGCCAGGTCAGAGAATCGACGTTAATATCTCCGCCATTGGCGTTGCCGAATCTCTGCGTGGTGGCAGTCTTATTATGACACGACTGCGTGGTGTCGATGGCCAAGTTTATGCTCTGGCTCAAGGACCGCTTACAGTTACTGGTGTGATGGCAGATGCAGCCGGTACCAGTGTACAGATTGGTGTTCCCACCTCGGGCCGCATTCCCAATGGTGCCATTGTTGAGCGTATGGTGGAGACACCTTTTGAAACAGCAGAGCACTTGGTGCTCAATGTGCGAGATATTGACTTCTCGACAACCAATGCAATTACTCAGGCAATTAACAAGACCTTTGGGTCCGGCGTAGCCTTTGCGCTCGATGGTGTCTCAGTTGCGGTGCGGGCTCCTCAAGACCCATCACAGAGAGTGAATTTTCTTAGTATAGTGGAAAATCTAGATATACAACCCGGTGAGCCTGCGGCGCGCGTTGTTATTAATTCAAGAACGGGTACTGCGGTGATCAACCGCAATGTAAAAGTCACAGCAGCAGCGGTGACTCATGGCACCATAACAGTCAATATTTCGGCAACTAATGAGGTCAGTCAACCTCAGCCCTTTAGTGAGGGGGTGACCGCAGAAGTTCAGAATGCCGAAATAACAGTGACAGAGCCCAACAATAATATGTTTTTATTTCAGCCCGGTGTTGACCTGCGCGAAATTGTCGATGCGGTTAATCAGGTCGGTGCTACCCCCTCTTCACTGATAGCGATTCTCGAAGCCCTTAAAAGCTCGGGAAGTTTGCGTGCAGAATTAGTGGTGATCTAAATGGCAGAAATCAGTCTCTCTACGACTAATCATTCCGTCAAAAGTTACTTTGATCTCGCGGGATTAAGTCACCTGCGCGCCCGTGCGCGCGGCGATGAGCAGGCTGCTGCTAAAGAGGTAGGCCAACAGTTTGAGGCGATGTTCTTGCAAATGGTTTTTAAGTCAATGCGCGAAGCCAGCGAGCCCTTAAAGAGTAATCTCACAGGCTCTTCTGGCATGGATACCTTCGAGCAGATGTACCATCAGGAACTGGCCCAGACTATGGCACAAAACGGTTCACTGGGGTTAGGTGATTGGTTGGCAGAGCAGGTGACTCAGCAGGCCAATCTAAAGCCAGCCAACCCCCAGCAGGTCGCAGAGGCTTATAAGACATACAGTCAGTCAGTGGCTGTCCAACAACCTCTGCCACTAGAACAGCCTGCAAGGCTCAGACAAGCTGAAGCAGTAGAGGATATTAATCAATGAGTGATATTCTATCCATAGGCGCAAGTGCGACACAGCTTTATCGGCAGTCATTGGCGACAGTGAGTAATAATATTGCCAATCTCAATACCGAGGGTTACTCGCGTCAAGTTTCATCCTCTGCTGAGGGCATGCCCAGTCAACAGGGTACCGTCTTTATTGGGACTGGTGCTAGGCTGGAAGGCGTTGTTCGCGCCTATGATGAATTTATTGAGAACAGTCTGCGCAACAGTAGCAGTGATCTGTCGACTCAGGAGCCAGTGATTCAATATGCCAATCGCATCGTCGATTTAATGGGCTCACAAACCTCTGGCTTATCTTCGGCATTAGATAGATTTTTTGCTGCCGCCAGTAATCTCAGCGCAGACCCTGCTTCAACGGTAGCACGCAACCTGTTTGTACGCGATGCAGATGCTCTAGCCTCTCGATTTAGAGAATTATCGGGACAACTGGATAGCATAGAATTGGAAGTGAGGTCTGGCATTGAGCAGGAAGTTAACAGAATCAATACACTGTCCACTCAACTGGCAACGGTTAACCGCCAGCTCGGGGAAAAGATTTCCATTGATAAGCAGCCGCCACAGCTTCTCGATCAGCGCGATACGATCCTTCGTGATCTTGCCACCATTGCTAGGGTACACCTGACAGAGGATGCCTCTGGTGTGGTTGCCGTGCGCCTTGGCAGTAGCTCAGGCACACTCATTGTCGATGATACGCTAGCCATAGATCTGGGTGTGAAATTTGATCCCTTTGACCCAGCGCGAGTGGATATTATCTCTGATCCCTACCGAGATGCTTATGCTGCCAGCACTATTAGCAGTGGTAGTTTAGGTGGCCTAATTAACTTGCGTAGCCAAACCCTTGGTCGGGTGATGGATAATTTTGATCACCTAGCACAGGTTTTTGTACAAGAAGTTAATCAGATCCATACCACTGGTATCGACAGTCGCGGCGAGCGCGGCAAGCGATTGTTCGATGTTGATCCAATTTTTGAGATCAAATCTCCCACCGTCAACAATCAGGTCAATGTCGATATTCAGGTCACAGATCCGGACAGCTTTGACTTTTCAGCCTTTACTCTGAGATGGCTGGCTGATCAGGGGCAGTGGGAAATTCAACAGCAGAAAACTGGAGCCATTACCTATGCGCAACCGGATCATACTGGATTTAATTATGCTGGGTTAACCATAAAAACTCAGGGCTTACTCTCAGAGGGTGATACCTTTATTGTGCAACCGGTAAAAAGGCCGGCTGCTGGTTTGAGATTAAGTGAAACGGATCCATTGGCTATTGCCGCCGCTAAACGCTTACGGGTCATGGCAGATACCGATAACATCAGTCAAACCAAGGTCAACTTGGATATCCAACAGCAACCTGCTGATGCTGTGTTCGAGTATGGGCAGAGTATTTACCAACTGGGCAACAACAGTAGCCCTGCAGCAGGGACTGCAGTCGATGCCAGTAATCTGAAGCCGTCATTTATTATTCCTCGTGGTGCAGAAAATGCGGTCTTGATGATGGAGGTACCGCAAGACAGCAATTTGCGCATGCAGGCCATTACCGCCAACAGCGTGCATATTCTTGGGCATACCCTAGACAGTGCCACCCAAGATGCCCTTCGCTCTGAGGATACAGGTTTTGTTCAGGGAAGCGTCTACAGTGATACCTACCTGAACCAACAGGGGACTGCTGCCTATCAAGATCTGGATATGACCTATGGCTTTTTGGCCACCAGTTCACAACAACAGTCTTGGATTCCCGGTGCAGATGGCAGCACTATGGTAGAACAGTTGACAGATATTGATGCACTTGTGCAGACACAGCCGGTGCGTGATATCGAAAATACTACGGGTGCGACGGTGGACTTAATCGCCGCCGGCAATTTGATTTTAAATGATCAAACCCTCCCTGCATTGACATTGCCGAGCGGTGAGCAAAACAATGCTGCCTTAATCGCAGATTGGCTAAATAACGAAACGGCGACAACCGGTGTCACAGCAACAGCGATTAATGAAATTCGTGCCACGGCTGATGACATTGACCTTTTGCAGCAGTTAACAATTAACGGAACGCTTGTCGCCGGTGTGCCAACCACGGTGGATGAATTATCAGTGGCAATCAATGCAATATCTGCCACTACGCAGGTGACCTCCTATGTCAGTCGTGAGGGAGGGTTAGTTCTAACCAATGCATCGGGCCATGAGGGTAAAGCGATAGAACTGGGTAATCCAGATGCTTCATCCTCAACTAATGCCTTAGGTCAAAATAATCAGGTTTACACGGGCGCACTTCAATTAGAGGCCACTGACAAAATACGCTTCACCTTTGGCACGTCGGGGCAACCTGCTGATCTAGCCGTATTGGGGTTGAGATCAGGTATTTACATAGACGGCACAGTGGAAGAGGACATAGCGGTCTTTGTGACTGGCAGTGGTACAGCAGACATAGCCGCTGGTTTCACTTCAAACCCCGATGCTGATATTGCGCCCAATGAGTCACCGTTTAGCGTTGAGTTTCTATCCAATAGCCAATACAGCATGACCGATATTGCCTCGGATACGGTCTTGGCAACCCGTAACTACACAGCGGGAGATACAATCAGCTATGGCAATGTAACCCTTGAATTTGACAGTGCACCTAGCGCTGGCGATAGTTTTGTTGTAGACGGTAATGAGGGCGGTGTTGGCGACAATGGCAATATGTTGCTCATTGTCGATCTACAAAACAAACCTCTTCTCGCTGGTGATCGCTCAATCAATGATGCCTATATCGATATGGTCACTGATGTAGGCAATGCCGCTACGTTAGGTAAGATCTCTCAAGAGGCCCTGCAGGTAGTTTACGACCAAGCCGTTGAGTCAAGGGATAGAGTATCAGGTGTTAGCTTAGATCAAGAAGCTGCTGATCTAATTCGATTCCAGCAAGCCTACCAAGCCTCGGCACAGATTATTCAGATGTCTTCGAAAATTTTTGATTCCATCTTGGCCATTCGCTAAAGGATAAGTCGATGAAAATATCAACCTCCCAGATATTTGATAAAGCAGTTTCACAAATGAATACTCAGCAGGGCAAAGTGGCCGAGATGCAGGCTAAGTTAGCCACCGGAAAACAGCTGGTTAAGCCCAGTGATGACTCCGACAAGGCCGGCCTAATCCAGCGTTTGAATTCAGCGCTGGAACAACAGCAGGTATACGAGAATAGCCTCAACACTATCAGTAATCGTTTGTCCGCAGAAGAAACCGCTTTAATGAGCACCGAGACGCTGCTTCAGCGCGTAAGAGAGCTTGCTGTGCAGGCGTCTAATGACACTCTGACCGCCAGAGACCGCCAAATTGTAGCCCTTGAAGTATCTGCCTTGCGCGATGAGTTTATGGCTCTTGCCAACACTCAGGACACGACTGGAAACTACATCTTTTCCGGTTCTATGGTTCAGACACCCCCTTTTGCTGAGGACAGTAATGGGGATATTGCCTATCAGGGTGATGACAATCTTGTTGCGCTTAATGTCTCAGAGCAACGCAGTTTGGTGATGAATCGCCCTGGCGATGAGGTGTTTGCCAGTGTTTTGCGCACTCAAGCGGGTTTGCCAGATCAACGAGTCGGCTTCTTTTCTGTCTTAGAAGATTTTATCACCGGCCTAGAAACCAATGATGCGTCGGCGATCCAATTGGGCCTCGCTGAAGTCAGTGACCTGTCGGATTCGTTGGCACTATCCCTAGCTGATGTGGGTAGTCGCCTTGAAGTTGTCGATTCCCAGAGAATGGTGCTGACTGATACCAAGACCCGCTATGAGATGCTGCTCTCCGATGCGCAGGATCTTGACTATGCATCAGCGGTCACCAAGTTATCCTCTGAGATTATGTCCCTCGAGGCAGCACAGAGTAGCTTTATGAAAATTTCGCAGCTGAGTTTATTTAATTTCCTCAGGTAACTGAGGTGATCACTTGGTCGCTTGCGGCTAATTTATAAAAGCGTAAAAGGATAAAAGAGCAGTCACTATGTCAGACCCAAGCAATATCTCATCACAGATTATGACCACCCTGGGGGTGGGCTCGGGCTTGGATGTATTCAAACTTGCTCAGGATCTGACTGATGTGGAAAAAGTACCAAAGCAACAGGCTATTCAAGGCAATATTGAAGCCACCGAGGCGTCCATCTCAGGCTATGGCTTGGTCACCTATCAGGTCGGGTTATTACAACAGGCCTTTGAAAACCTGAATGATTCGGATGAACTAGCCACCAGCACCGGTAGCTCATCTAATACCAGCGCGATTAATCTGACCTCGCTCGATGGCACAGTTGAGACCGGCGCTTACGATATTACTGTCACCAGACTGGCGCAAGAACAGCGCATGATTTCCGATGAGTATGCCAGTTCAGCGGCTACCTTAAATGCGAATCCATTTAATATTTC
>CAXEWB010000262.1:0-3123 GCA_963999835.1 uncultured Cellvibrionales bacterium
CTACCTGACTGGATTTAGATAGAATGCCTGTCAGATCCAGAGCACCGTAGTTTTTAGGGTCGACAAAGGTCTTATAATCAACTTTAAAGTAGCCGGGGTTGGTATCTACAACACTGGCTGGCTTAAATTTGCCGCTCTCCAGTGCCGCTAGCAGTGTAAAGGGTTTAACCGTAGACCCTGGCTCCATCATATCTGTCATAGAGCGATTACGAACCGATTCTGGTTGCAGTGCCGAACGATCATTGGGATTAAAAGACGGCTGATTAGCCATTGCTAATACCTCGCCCGTGACCACATCCAAAACAATAACCGAACCCGACTTAGCCCTGTGTCTGTGAACGGAGGTCTTTAAGGCTCTGTAGGCCGCGTATTGCACACGTAGATCAATACTCAAGCGTAAAGTTTCCCCAGACCGAGCAGACCTAAGCAGTGATAGATCCTTAATAACTCGACCGGTTAAATCTTTAATCACTTTTTTTGCTCCCGGCTCGCCGGTCAGCCAAGCATTGTAAGCAAGCTCCATACCCTCTTGGCCCTGATCATCTATATTAGTAAAACCAACCAACTGTGCAGTAACTTCACCTGCAGGATAGAAGCGCTTATATTCTTGCTGACCGCTAATTCCCACTATCCCCAACTGAAGAATTTTTTCAGCTTCACTAACCGGAAGTTGACGAGCCAAGTACATAAACGATTTATTGCGGTAACGATCAAGGCGAGCTTTGAGTTGAACCAAACTGATACCTAGTGCGCCTGACAGGCGAGTTAAATCGGTCGCAGATGCATTAAGCAACATCTTGGGATCGGCAACAAGAGAGGTTACTGGTGTACTGACCGCGAGAGGCTCTCCATTGCGATCAGTAATTAATCCCCTGTAGGCGGGGATCGGCTCACTGCGAATAGACCGCTCATCACCTTGGTTTTGTAGAAAATCTACACCGTATTTTTCATCGGGTAGCACCTGCAATTCGGCTGTTTTGATTGCCAACATAATCGGCAGGGAGGCCAAGCCAAACATCACTAAATAGTAACGCCAGCGAGGTATCAATGTTTGCGCCGTCTTTTTGGCCACTTTTCTGCCCTTATTCAATCAAATCTCTAGCTTTTTACACTCTAATCTCATACTCATAGAGCCCTTTAAACTCCAATTACTTAACCATCACGATTTCATTTACCCTCGGTGTGTGCATACTAAGCTGATCCACTGCCATTGACTCCACCCTCTGCAATGAACCCCAAGCACTCTGCTCAAGCAGAAAGCGACCATAATCTACCTGTAACTGGTCAGCTTCGCGCTGTAAAGCGGTCAACTGCGCGTATTGCTCCCTGCACAAATAGCTTGAGTAAGCAATAGCCACTGCACTAGCCACTACAGCCCCCCACAAGAGGCCAATTGGTAAAACCCTTGAATAACCCAGTCTTATCATCTTTAAGCCACTCTCTCCGCAACTCGCATCACTGCACTACGGGACCTGATGTTATCGACAATTTCTTTATTGGCAGGCTTAACTGGCTTACCCACTTTAATGAGTCGTATACCTCGCTCAACATCTCTAATAGGCAAATTTTTAGGCAATTTGATACCCTGTTCCTGATCACGGATAAAACGCTTTACTTTTCGGTCCTCTAGAGAGTGAAAACTTATCACTACCAGCCGGCCGCCCACTTTTAGACAGTCAATGATCTGTGACAAAAAGTCTTCAAGATCTTCCAGTTCGCGATTGATAAATATTCTAATAGCCTGAAATGCTTTGGTTGCTGGGTGCTTTCCGCGCTCCCAAGCTGGATGGGCTGCGGATAATATTTCGGCCAATTGTAGAGTTCGAGTGATTGGCTTCACAGTGCGCGCACTTATGACGGCAGCTGCCATTCTGCGCGCATAGCGCTCCTCTCCATAATCTTTTATTACCCTAGCAATTTCCTTTTCATCCGCACCGGCAATCCATTCAGCAGCAGAGATACCTTTGCTAGTATCCATTCGCATATCCAGCGGACCATCACGCAAGAAACTAAAGCCTCTGTTCGCCTGATCCAATTGGGGCGAAGAAACACCCAAATCCAACAAGACACCAGATACGGCTCCATACTTTCCAGCCTTTTGCACTATTTCCGCAAGCTCAGCGAAACTACCTTGATGCAGAGTAATGCGCTTGTCGCTTTTAAATGTCTCAAGCCCAGTTGTAATTGCTTGTGGGTCCTTGTCAATTGCGATCACTTCAGCAGTTGCAGAAAGCCTTGATAATAGTTCCCCACAGTGACCACCGCGTCCAAAGGTTCCATCAACATAGAATCCATCTGGATCACTGAGCAACGCCTCTACTGCTTCGTTTAGTAGCACTGTCTTATGTTGTGTCATGAGATCTTCAAGAGCCTCATACTGTTCACCATGATAGGTTTTTAAGTGCATCGGACATGTTCTCTTTATCCTGTAACATGCCGCGGTAAGTCTCTTGTGATTTATCGCGCTCGCGGTCCCAGTTATCTTGTGACCATATTTCTAGGCGCTGGGTGCGACCAACTAAAACAAGTTTCTTGTCTAAGTCTGCATAGCCCCGCAATTCTGGTGGAATCAAAATACGTCCACTGCCATCGACTAAAAGGTCCTTGGCCTGACCCACGACAAAGCGGCTTAACATTTCTCCCAGTTCATCCATCGCTGGAAGCGCAGCCACTTTTTCTTCAAATTTCTTCCATTCAGGGAGGGGTGACAGGGTTAAACAGGGTGATTTCATATCAATAGTTATTACCAATTCGTTTGCACAGACTTCTTCAAGTAGCGCACGGTAGCGGGTCGGAATGGCCATCCGCCCCTTTGCGTCCATATTGATAGGATCACTACCTCGAAACATTTTTAACCCTTTACCTCCATATTAGTCGTAAAAATAAACACTTTTTGCCACTTTTACCCACTTATGGAGATTATTGTTTGAGACTGTCAATGTCAAGGTTATGGGAATAGCAAAAAAACCAATGAAATCAGTTAGTTCCATCACCGAAAGAAGATTAGACGAGGGGTGAATATAATTAACAAATATAAAACAGGTAGCTAAGAGAGCAACTTAAAGTAACTTCTAGGTTAATACGCTTTTAAGAATATTTAATGCTAAAAAAATAAATTTTTAA
>CAXEWB010000263.1:0-2393 GCA_963999835.1 uncultured Cellvibrionales bacterium
CTTGTCGATTAGTATTCGTGCAGGAAGCACCAAAAAGGTATGAAGTCTATTGCAGAATAAGTAGAGTTCTGAGTGTGACATAGTTTTCCTCTCTCAATGGCGGCAGAGGGCTCAGTTTTTAGCCACCTTCCAACAGGGTGCTTTTACTACCTCAGGTGGGTATTGTGACTCAGAGTATTAACCATTAGGCTAATGAAAGCTAGCATAAAAGCTGAGTTAAAAGAGTGGTATTAAGTCCACCATGAACCAGAGTTCTTTCAATCAGGAAGTCAATGATCAATGAATATTCCATTAACTGATGCCACCCTGCTAAAGACTAAGGCCTATATCAATGGCAACTGGGTTGACGCTGATAGTGGTGAGACGCTAGCGGTCACTAACCCTGCTACTGGTGAGCTGATAGCCGAGGTGGCCAAGTGTGCGACAGAAGAAACGCATCGTATGATTGAGGCAGCCGAGTTAGCGCAGAGGGCATGGGCGACGTCGACCGCTAAGGAACGAGCAGCGCTATTACGCCGTTGGTTTGACTTAATTAAACAGCATGAGGAGGATCTTGCGCAGATTCTCACTGCTGAGCAAGGCAAGCCACTGGCTGAATCTAGAGGTGAAATTGCCTACGGCGCTAATTATGTAGAGTGGTTTAGTGAAGAGGCTAAGCGCATTTACGGCGACACCATCCCTCAACCCTCAAACGACAAGCGTATCATGGTAATCAAGCAGCCTGTGGGTGTAGTTGCTTGTATCACCCCATGGAATTTCCCCAACGCCATGTTGACACGAAAAATTGCCCCAGTCATTGCCGCTGGTTGCGCTGTAGTATGCAAGCCTGCCAATGCAACACCTTTATCGGCACTGGCTTTAGTGGAGCTAGCTGATAGAGCAGGATTTCCCAATGGACTAATTAATATTGTGACAGGTCGCACAGCACAGATAGGCGCTGAACTGACGTCTAATGTGAAAATTCGCAAGCTGACATTTACCGGTTCCACGCCAGTGGGTAAACAGCTAATGGCTGAGTGTGCGCAAACGGTTAAGCGTACTTCAATGGAATTGGGGGGTAATGCACCCTTTATCGTTTTTGATGATGCTGATTTGGACGCTGCCGTGCAGGGCGCTTTAATCTCAAAGTATCGCAATGCCGGTCAAACCTGTGTCTGCTCTAACCGCATTTTTGTGCATGAGACAGTCTATGAGCAATTTGTTGCTAAATTAAAGGCAGCGGTAGAGGGTCTGAAAATGGGTAATGGTGCTGAAGAGGGCGTGACAGTTGGGCCGCTAATTGATGAAAAAGCAGCGACTTCAGTGTGTGAATTTATCGATGATGCGACGGCTAAAGGTGCGGTTGTCACCCTTGGAGGTGGACGTAGCGATTTGGGCACTTGCTTTGTCCAACCGACTATTCTGACTGACGTCAATCGATCCATGCGCGTCTTTTCCGAGGAAATATTTGGACCTGTTGCGCCTGTATTTAAATTCTCCAGCGAAGATGAAGTAATAGAAATGGCTAATGACACTGAATTCGGACTAGCTGCCTACTTTTATTCGCGGGATATAGGTCGAATTTATAGAGTTGGGGAGCAACTAGAATATGGAATCGTGGGCATCAATGAGGGCATCGTCTCGAATGAAATGGCGCCTTTTGGCGGAGTCAAAGAATCAGGAAGTGGTCGCGAGGGCTCCAAGTATGGGTTGGACGACTATATGGAAATAAAGTATATCTGTATGGGAGCTATCGATGCCTAACAGGGGGTTTGTATGACACATCTAATCTATCCAACCACCAATCTTAAAGCCATTGAGCAAATAAGTATTGAGCGCGGTGAAGGTTGCTATGTATGGGATAAACAGGGCAATCAGTACATAGAGGGACTAGCTGGTTTGTGGTGTACAGCCTTGGGATATGGCAACCAGGAACTTATACAGACGGCCACCGAGCAGATGCATAAACTCACGTTCAGCCATATGTTTGGTGGCAAAACGCATCAGGCTGGCATTGACTTGGCTGATCGCTTAGCCGATATGATTCCCATGGACGATGCTGTTATCTCCTTTGGCAACTCTGGCAGTGATGCCAACGACACCCAAATCAAATTATTGCGTTACTATCATCAGGCAATTGGTAGACCTGAACGTCGAAAAATTATTGCTCGAGATCGCTCTTACCACGGTGTAACCGTTGCAGCTGCGTCGCTCACTGGATTACCAGTGACACAGAATCACTTTGATTTGCCCATAGATGCACTGGGTATTTTGCGTACCGATCATCCTCATTATTATCGTGGCAAGCAGCAGGGCGAGACGGAAGATCAGTTTGTTGAGCGCATTATCGGCAATTTAGAAACACTGATTGTCAATGAAGGCCCAGAGACTATAGCGGCATTTATTGCCGAGCC
>CAXEWB010000264.1:0-1814 GCA_963999835.1 uncultured Cellvibrionales bacterium
GAATTGAGTTCATCGATATCAGATATATTTTCTTTAATGAAGTATTCAACTGCTTTTACATCGTGATTAGTCGTATTCTCGATACTTTTAATACGTTCTGCATGCTCGATGGAGAAACTGTCGATGAGGTTGTTGAGCCTCTGGTTAGCGGTATCAGAAAAAGGCGATATCTCAGATATACCTGAATGTTGACTGAGATGTTGGAGCCATCTTACTTCAACCATGACACGGTGGCGGATTAAACCATACTCGCTGAATATGTCTCTTAGGGCTTGGGTTTTTGCTGCGTAGCGACCATCGATAGGCGACACAGCTGTAAGGGATGAAAGTGCTGGGTAATTCATCAATATATCCAATTGAGATAGGCTTTAGAGTCGGTGATTATAGCTGATTTATCTCTATTTTTCAGAACTGAGTAAGCCGTATCTAGTTGGCGCTCAAAGGCTATTTAATTCGTACAGTATCAATTTGCGTTGGAACATTAAATGTCTTCTTTTGCCACCTAATTGGCGCCATAGAAAAGCATTCCTTATGGCGGAGAAAAGCATGCACCTTATCCTAGCGGCGATACTTGTTTGTTGAAGATAAATACCCGCGCCAGATACCTGAATTCTCAGCCTCATTTTACTGATCGTATTTTGGTATAAGTTGGCAACGTTGCTATAAACATTCTCGTGTGTGACTGAAAAATGTTGCGCCTGGTTATTGGCATCCTCAATCCCCAGGCTAATTTTCTCCAAAACAGTCGTGTTTTTAGTCAGTTTGCTTGCTAGATGTATGGTTGACATCACATAGTTAACACTTTCTCTTTGTTCTGGCTTCAGAGTTTGCTTCTTATGTTCTGCGAAGAAATTTTCCATGCTCTCTATGCCAGCAGCTAAGATTTCTTTTGAGCCATAAAGCGCTTCAACTGAACTGGGATTCTGATTTAACAATGTGGTCATGGCGAATTCCATGAGTTCACTTTTAGCCTCACCTGAATGAGCCAGCTGTGTCACCAAATCGCATGTTTGAAATATCGCTGCTAATGCTAGGGTTTGATCTAAGGTTGGTTTTGAAAACACAGCGTCACCCCGATTATCGATTATGCTCTAGATTAGACCCGTTTTTCCAAGCCTGATCAATTACACCGCCGCCAAGACATTGATCACCTTGATAAAAGACAATGGACTGGCCGGGTGTAACCGCTCTCTGCGAGTTTATGAAATTCACTTCACACTCATCCTTACTCAATATTTTAACGTGGCATGGTTGATCTGGCTGTCGATAGCGAGTCTTTGCATGGCAATTAATACTACTGCCTATATTAGGTAATCCATTTATCCAATGTATTGACGAAGCACTGAGATTATCTGTGAAGAGCAGGGGATGATTGGCGCCTTGACCAACAATCAAAGTATTATTCTGTAAATCTTTCCCGAGACTATACCAAGGCTCATCTCCAGCATTTTTGACTCCCCCTATACCGAGACCCTGCCGCTGACCAAGAGTATAAAACATAAGCCCTTGATGTTCGCCCATAAATTCACCTTCAGGCGTCATCATTTTTCCAGGCTGAGCGGGTAAATATTGCTTCAAGAAGTCATTAAATCTGCGCTCTCCAATAAAACATATGCCCGTACTGTCCTTCTTTTTTGAGGTTATAAATCCTGCCCTGTCGGCAATCTCTCTCACCTCGACTTTTTTAAGCTCCCCAAGAGGAAATAGACACTGTTCAAAGGCAGATTGATTGACTGCATGCAAAAAATAACTCTGATCTTTGTTGCTGTCTAGCCCCTTAAAAAGAGCAGCTTCGCCATTTTTAATGCCGCGTC
>CAXEWB010000265.1:0-1755 GCA_963999835.1 uncultured Cellvibrionales bacterium
CATCGGTAATCTCTGCGGATCTAGTGGGCGAAAACCGCCAATCACTGCTGAAAGACACCACCAAAAAATTACATTTTGCATGGCGAAAGGCAGCGACAGGGTCGTCGTCGTATTCTCTAGCCAAGTCAAAGTAATCAAGCATCTTAGTAATTAAGATATAGGAGTTGGCATCAAAAAAGTCTGAGAATTTATTGCCCTGATAATTTAAATAACTCTCTACCTGAAACTCAATCGGTTCAGCCTGACCCTGCACAAGATCGCCGGATCGAAGATCTCGGCCAAATTTCTGGCCCATCAGTTCATCCGAAAGGTAGGTGACATGACCAATCATGCGCGCTAACGCTAGGCCACGCAGTGGTGTTTTGTTTTGAGCCAAGTAGTTGCCCTCACAAAAGTCGGGGTCTGACTTAATGGCCCTGCGAGCAATTTCATTAAAGGCAATATTCTGAGCAGTTAGCTTCATGGCTGAGGCAATGACCACAGCATTAAGCAGTTTGTCTGGGTGTTCCAGTGACCAGCGCATCACTTGCATGCCCCCCAAGCTACCACCAATCACTGCTGCCCAGCAGTCAATTTGTAAATACTCCATCAACAACTTTTGCGACTCCACCCAGTCCCGCGCGCGCAAGGGAGGGAAGTCAGCACCCCACACCTTTCCATTCTCAGGATTAATTGAGATGGGTCCAGTGCTACCAAAGCAACTGCCTATATTATTCACACAGACAACATAGAATTTATTGGTATCTATGGCTTTGCCAGGACCGATGTAATGATCCCACCAGCCCACTTGAGATGTCTCTTGATCAATACCCGCAGCATGGTGGTTGCCGCTAAGTGCATGGCAGATAAGCACGGCGTTGGTGTTATTTTTATTGAGCGTACCATACGTCTCGTAAACCAGAGTATGACTGGGCAAAACAATGCCACAGGCCAACGTCAGAGGTTTTTCTATAACCACCTGTTGCGCAATGACATGGCCAACAGATCCATCTGTCTCTATATTTTTATCAGTGTTTTTTGATGACATAGCAAAGTTTGATTTAGTCTGTATGATAAGTCTAAGAGGGACCAGCAGTTTACGCAATAACTTGCTTAGATAAGACGTCACCTATCAGGGGCAACAAATTTTTCATTAGCGCTCTGATGGAGTGTTCTATATTTGGATAAAAGGTAGAACCAATCCAGCCAAAAATGGCAACAATTGAGCGCGAATAATCATCAGAGTAAATATTGCCGCCATGGGCGAAATGTCAATCATCCCGATGGGCGGTATAACTCGTCTAAAAGGGCTCATGTAGGGTTCGATAACTTGAGACACTAGACTCACTGATGGATGTGAAACGGTGCCAACCCAACTGGCGATAACCAAAATAAAGATACCCCAGAAATAGATCTCGATGAGTATTCTTAGCAAATCAAAGGCTGCAACTAAAAGGTAGGCTAACGTTGCTGTTGAAAGCATTCCACTCAGTGCCATCAGCATCACATAGGGTAGCCATTTTATAAGAATTGCTGCTACTAAAACTGCGGTATTGACACGACCTACTGTGGGGAAGATCCTGTGCAGAGGTTCAACTACTGGCGCACATAGTTTAAGAACGCTCTGAGAGATAGGGTTGTAAAAGTCAGCCTTTACCAGTTGCAGTAGAAACCTTATTAACAACAGAGTTGCATAAAGATTGGTTGCTGTTTTGATAATATAAATTAATGTTTCATTCATAGCTAAAAGCTCTATTAGTTATTTCTATGGTTAAA
>CAXEWB010000266.1:0-6826 GCA_963999835.1 uncultured Cellvibrionales bacterium
ACTCTTGGGCGGCGGCAATTATTTTTTTTTGCTTCGATTTGGTAATTGATTCCTCTGCGGTGCCAAATTTTTTATTGCCTCGATATTTAACCTCTACAAAAATTACGCTGTTTGTAGACTGCATTATCAAATCAATTTCTCCGCGCCGAGTTCTATAATTGCGCTCGACCAATAGCATACCCTGATCAATGAGAAACCGACAAGCCAAAGACTCGGCCTCATAACCAATGGCTGATGAGTTTTTAGAGGTAGATTTAAAATTTGCGCCGACTGTATTTAGTTGTCCTGTTAAATCATTGATTGGCACTGACAAATGTTCCCTCCTTGGGCATTTGATTTAATTTGATATTTCGCGCACCTTTCCACGTTCAAAAACAGCCCATTTTTGTTCGCGCACAAACACATTTTTCTCTAAAGACAGCAAGCCAGTCGCACCATATAACGGAGTAGAATCAGCTTTTTTTAACTGATCAAGATTACTGTGAAGCAAAAATGCATCATGGCCAACCGCATACAAATGACGGTAGGCGGTATGGAGTTTTTCATTCATATTAAGTTTATAGGGGAGATGTCCATTTAATGTCCAGGGCATAGATGAGAACTCAATATTAGACAGGTCTCGGTCAAATTCTTCTTGTTGGTCGCCACTGTAAATGTGGGACGTCGCGACAACCGGAATGTCCGATGCATAGAGAAAGTCCAAAGCAGGCTTTATTTGGCGAGCCTTTAATGGGTATCCCAGCATCACCACAAGATCAATATCTTGCCTTCTTCTTGCGGTAAAGTTAACACTGCTATTGACGAAACGCTTTATCTGTAACCCACGCTGCTCACTTAGGTCAATTTGCAGAGGCGGCCTTAATAGTTGGGTAAAATCATTGGTAGAACTTTCATAGTTAACCTCCTCCAGAAGAGTGCCGCCTTTAGCTGTCCAGTAGTTGTGAAAGAACTCAGCCGAGCGACTTCCCAAACTATTGTCAGGTACGATTAATAAAATTTTACGCAAACCTTTACTCCAAGCTCGGTCAGCAATCTGTACTAACTCGTCGATGGTAGATAATCCAAATTGATAAAAATTCTCAGGCTGAACTAGCTGTTCATTGTCCAGCCGATTTAAGCTTAGAATCGGCACTGGCAGAACTGGTGCTGTTATCAAACTCTCCACCTGAGGTTGGCGTAAGGGACCAATGATCATATCTGCCCCATCAGCTACAGCTTGGTTGTAGAGGCTCTGTACGGACCCTGAAGAGGTATCATAGATACGAATCTCAGGCGCATTATATTGATCGTATTTGGCCACCGACAAGGCTTGATGATAAGCACTTAAAAACCCCTCAATCAATGTATAGCTGGGGATTCTGTATTCATCTTGCAAAGGTAAAAGTAATGCAACCTGACTTGGGTAGCGATGGTCACCTTTACTACTAGCTGAATGGGTTGGTGAGATCTTAGCGGCGGGATGTGTCTTCCAACGTTGCCGCCACTCATCATAAACTTTGACTTGCAGATGGGGATTACCCTGATAGCGCCTGCTAGCAGTGCCGAGCTGAAACCAGCCGGCAAGCGTAACATTTGTGTGATCCACCCCCTCTTCGAGATGCTGATAGGGAAGACGAGAAATTCGATCCCAAATTTTATCGTGAATTTTGCGGATATCTTTTCTACGTTTTAAATTATTTGCTATATCAATTAGTGTATTGAAGCCCTGCGTGAAGTTACCCAAAGCAAAATCCACTTCAGCTTGGATTTCCAATAGGCGTTGTTTATCTGATTTGTTAAATTGAGAGATCAGTGAAACGAAACGTGTTTGGACTAGGGCTTCTTGGGCAAATTCTGGGTTAAGAAGCGCAATATTAGTCTGTGCGAGCAAAAATATAAATTCGACAAACTGTGTATCGCTGAGGTTAATAGTGTTGATTGATTTTAGTGCATCCATGCAGTCTTGATGGTTTGGCTCGCGTGCAAATAACTGCGCAACATTGAACTTAATGCTATCAGCCAAAGGATTATCAGCACTCAGATCTGCAGTCTGCAGAATGGCTAAAGCTTGCTCGCGAGAAGAAACATCAACCGTTGTGGACAAGGGTGCAGCCGATACCATTGAGGGTTTGGTATTTGTAGTTGGCGCGCAACCACCAATTAAGGCTAAGATGCACAGCAATATAGAAAATCGAAAAGTGCTTTTATTCATGAAACCCAATCAAACCGGTACATTAACCATAGTAGCCACGCCCATAGGTAATCTAGATGATATGGTACCTCGGGCTGTGCAGACTCTCCAGTCCGCTAGTTTAATTGCCTGTGAAGATACACGCCACAGCAAAAAACTGCTCAACCATTTTAGTATAGATAAACCCTGTATATCCTACCATGATCACGCACACAGAAAAGTCATAGATGGTTTGCTAAAGCGCTTGCAGGATGGAGAAGACATAGCTCTGATCTCTGATGCAGGTACTCCCTTAGTTTCCGATCCAGGTTACAGAATTGTCGCTGAGGCGCGTAACCATGGTATTAGCGTAGTACCAGTTCCAGGAGCCTGTGCAGCCATTGCTGCTCTGAGTGTCTCCGGACTTCCCACTGACAGTTTTTACTTTGGCGGCTTTTTACCTGCTAAAAGTAGTCAGCGCAAAAGTGCATTGGCCACTATAAAAAATAAAACTGAAACACTGATTTTTTATGAGGCGCCGCACCGTATCGCAGCAACGTTACAAGATGCGATTGATGTATTAGGTGCGGATCGACAGGCTTTTATAGGTCGTGAAATAAGTAAAACATTTGAGACTTTCCTGCATGGGACTATTAATGAGTTATACAACCAAGTGACAGAAGAGAGTAATCAACAACGGGGTGAAATAGTTTTAGTGATCAATGGCACTAAAGAGAAAGTTCAGACAGGCTCTGTTGATACGGAGAAAGTACTTAGCTTACTGATTGAGGAATTGCCCGCATCAAAAGCGGCTAGCCTAGCAGCTAAAATCTGCGGTGTAGAGAGAAAAAGTCTCTACCAAATGGCCCTTGCCTTACTAGACAAATAAATAGGACTTATTGATATGGAAAATCTGTATAGTGCGTAGGTAGGTAGTGGCTGGTCTGGCTGAAAAGTTCAACCACACAAGAAAATAATCTATGTTTAAATTCTCTATGTCTCCAGTCAGAGTTGAGTAGCGTGTTGACATTTATATTCATTTTTAACAGATATTTATTAAGTATTTGGAGCATTGACTTGTACAAGTTTGTATTACATTTTTATCCGTTAAGGTGGCTGTTCCTAAGCTTTTTGGGTTTCCAAGTCACTGTCTATGGTGAGACAGAAATAGCCCAAGATCTTTTTGCTGACTTTAAGCAAAGCATTCTACAAATTCGTGTCATTGATATAACCTCTGGAAGTAAAAGTGCTATTGGCTCGGGTTTTGTTATCGATAACACTGGATTGATTGCCACTAATTATCATGTTGTAGAACAGGAGGTGAGCCAGCCTGATAAGTATCGAGTTGAATTTCTTACCAATGCAAATCAGGCTGGTGAACTGCGCTTGGTGGATGTGGATGTTGTCAATGATCTAGCGTTGCTAAAGGCGACAGATAGACAGCTAGTGCCTTTGGAATTGGCTACACAGGGTCCAGAAATTGGTGTGCCTGTCTATGCACTTGGCAACCCACTGGATTTAGGTCTTACCTTGGTGCCCGGCACTTACAATGGGATTTTGCAGGGAAGTTATCATCCGCGAATGCATTTTACGGGTTCGCTTAATCCTGGCATGAGTGGTGGACCTACACTCGATACCCAAGGACATGTTGTTGGGATTAATGTATCCAGTGCCGGTAATCAGGTGAGTTTTTTGGTGCCAGCAAGTCAATTAAAGATGCTTGTTGGTGAATATCATGAACGAGTTGAAGCTGAAGTAGATATGCAGTCTCGTATTAAACAACAGTTGACGCGATATCAAGAAAAAAAGTTTTCTGAACTGCTTACCATACCCTGGGAGTCGATTAGGTTGGGTGAGGCTGACGTATTGAAAGAACTACCTCCCTTCGTCAAGTGTTGGGGTGGCTCAACTAGCTCGGACAGCAAATCGGAATTTTTGACGGCTGATAGAACCTGTCGTAGTGAGGATGACATTTACATTGACGCAAAATTTAATACAGGTTCAATTGAATATCAATTTTTTTGGTTACAGGCCCATAAATTGAATAGTTGGCGTTTTTACACCTATTACGAAAAACTATTCCAAGACTTTGTTCCCGGTAATAGGGCCTCAGAAGAAGATGTAACAAACTTTGAGTGTCAGGATGGATTTACGCGGTTTGCCTCTAACCGTCAATACAAAACACTGTTCTGCTTGCGTGCATACAAAGATTATCCTGATCTTTTTGATGTACTGTTCTTGCAGGGTACGGTGGATCACGCAGAGAAGGCATTTGTCAGTCACTTTACTCTTGCTGGGGTTAGTAAAGAGAACAGCCTTAACTTCACCAAACGTTTTATGGAGTATTCACAGTGGCGCTAGTTATAGAGGTTCTGGGTCGCAGTAGTCGATCGCTTCAGCACTTTAAGATTGATTCTGATTGCATTCGTATTGGCCGCGGTTACGAAAATGATGTGGTTTTAAATGATCCCTATATCTCAATTCATCACTTGCGTCTTGATAAGAAAGGTCAGGGTTGGGAAGTGACTGACTTAGACAGTCTTAATGGGGTACAGGTGGTCAAGAAAGTTGGCTCTGATGAGCTTATTCTAGAATCTGGATCAGAGATAAAGTTGGGTCGAACAAGGTTACGCATAGTCTCTGACCAGTTATTGTTGCAAGAGGCAAAACCGCTACACCGACTGGAGAAAGACAGCAGCAAGCTTAATCATTGGTCAGTGTTTTTGCCGTTATTTATTGCTTTTACTGGATTAGAATTGTATTCAAGCTATGTAAATTCGTTTGTTCGATGGGAATGGAAAACGATCGTCTCTGTGCTATTGACTCTCCAGCTTGGTACGCTCCTGATTGCTGGATTCTGGGCAATTGTGGGTCGTTTTTTTCGCCATGAGACATTTTTTCTCGCACAGTACAGTTTGATTTTAATCGCTAGTTTAGCTGTCTTGTTTGTTGAGGCGAGCTTTTATATTCTAAACTATAATACCGGCCTTTTACTGTTTGGTAAGGGTGCTAGTAGGTTACTGATCTTAGGGATTGTGGTGGTGCTCGTGAGCGCTAACTTAGCCTTGTCTACCCATATGAGTTGGCATTTGCGATGGCTGACAAGTGTTGGTTTCGCTGGTATTTTCCTTCTTGTAGGCTTGGCGGGTGAAATTAAGCGCTGGGGTGAGTTCTCACCCCGTCCGGATTATTTTGGCAAGGTTGCGGCGCCAACTTTCCTTTTTGTAAATGGTAAAACAAACAAAGCCTTCCTTGATCAGACAGACAGTCTTTTCGAACGAGCTAAAAAATCTGCAGAAGAATCGGCTAATAATTAGAGAGGAGTTAAAAACTTGGAGATACTAATCGGCAACCTCAGTGCACTTGTTTGGAGTCCAGCACTAATCTATTTATGTTTGGGAGCGGGACTTTATTTTTCCCTGCGCACCCGATTTCTTCAAGTAAGATTTTTTAGGCATATGCTACAGCTTATCTCAGAGGGTAAAAGCTCTGCAGCGGGTGTTTCATCGTTTCAGGCATTAGCTATGTCGCTGTCCGGCCGTATGGGCACTGGTAATATAGCCGGGGTTGCTACTGCGATAGCTATGGGTGGGCCAGGTGCGGTTTTTTGGATGTGGGTAGTAGCTTTTTTGGGTGCTGCCACCGCCTTCATTGAAGCCACTTTGGCGCAAATATATAAAGAAAAAGATGCTGACGGTCTTTATCGAGGTGGTCCTGCCTATTTTATCGAGAATGCAACGGGACAAAAATGGTATGCATGGCTGTTTGCGGTGACCACAATCGTAGCTATGGGTTTTTGCTTGCCGGGTATTCAGGCTAACAGTATTGTTCTGGCCAGCGCTAATGCTTGGAGCATCTCACCACTTACTATGTCTTTGGCGGTTGCCACTGGGATTGCATTAATTGTGTTTGGAGGGGTTAAACGCATTGCAACATTTGCTCAGTTTGTGGTGCCATTTATGGCTATTGCCTACATCACAATCGCACTGCTGATTATGATTGTAAATATAGATCAGTTGCCATCTGTGATTAAGCTTATTATTCGCAGTGCTTTTGGTCTCGAGGCTGGCTATGGCGCTATCATAGGCATGGCCGTTCAATGGGGTGTCAAACGCGGGATCTATTCTAATGAAGCAGGTCAGGGTAGCGCTCCCCATGCTGCAGCGGCAGCTGAGGTTTCCCATCCAGCTAAACAGGGATTGGTTCAGGCGTTTTCTGTCTACGTGGATACGTTATTGGTGTGCACCGCAACAGCATTTATGATTCTACTGACAGGCCTCTACAATGTGCAGGATGCGCAGGGCGACTATATATATCAGGGGCTTTTGGGCGTCGAGGCCGGTCCGGGCTATGTTCAACAAGCTTTCGATACTCTTTTGCCCGGACTTGGAGCAGGAATTTTGGCCATTTCTCTTCTCTTTTTTGCTTTTACTACCATTGTGGCTTATTACTACATTGCAGAGACCAATGTGATGTACCTTAACCGCAAGATACACCGTCCATGGTTGGTGCGGATACTCAAATTTATGGTTCTGGCGTCAGTTATGTACGGCGGCCTTCAGAGTGCTGATGTGGCATGGGCGCTTGGAGACGTGGGTGTTGGTGTTATGGCTTGGTTAAATATTGTCGCTATCATCATAATACAGAGGCCTGCTCTTATAGCGCTTAAAGACTATG